>PKSW01000144.1 GCA_002869465.1 Marinilabiliales bacterium | reverse complement strand
ATGTTCATCGATCTCGAACTTTTCGAATCCTATTCAAAGGGTTTTCTGGAACAAACCGTGGAATTCCTGAATCAAACAGAAATCGATGAACTATACTTTGCACCCCAATTACTTACTTTTATCATTGCATTACGTTTTCTTACGGATTATTTAAATGGGGATGTTTATTTTAAAGTAGATCATGAAAAACATAATTTGCAGCGATGGTATGCACAAAAACAATTGCTGTTAAGTATGGAAGAAAATGAGCATGAGATGCGGCAAATCTTAAAAAAAATAGAAAAGGATTTAAAGAATAAATCATGAGCGACAGAAGAGAATTTCTAAAAACATCTTTACTTGGAGCGGGCGTCTTGTCGACAGGATTTTTAGGCGCATTTACTGCAAATACAAAAGCAGAAGGCACTCTCATTGGTAAATATCAGCCTGACAAGGAAAGGCAATTTAATATGTGTGGCTATGCGGCTCCAAAACTTGAAAAAGTAAGAATTGGTTTTGTCGGAATAGGGGACAGGGGTGCCAGTGCAATAGAGCGAATGACATTTATAGAAGGTGTTGAAATAACAGCTCTATGTGATATCCGACAGGCGACAATAGATGGGGCTCAAAAAATTCTCTCCGATGCAGGGCTTCCCAAAGCAAAAGAATTTGTAGGTGATGAACAGGAATTCAGGAAATTATGTGATTACAAAAAAATAGATTTGGTGTATGTGGCCACACCCTGGGAATTTCATGTACCTGTTGCACTGGCTGCCATGGAAAACGACAAACATGCGGCCGTTGAGGTTTCTGTCGCTAAAACCCTTGACGAATGCTGGCAGATTGTCGAAACATCGTAACGAACCCGAAAACATTGCGTAATACTGGAAAACTGCTGTTATGATTTTTTCGAGTTACTAACCCTGAATATGGTTCGGAATGGCGTTTTTGGTGAATTAATTCATGGAGAAGGAGCTTATATACATAACCTGGATTATTGGTTATTCAATATACCCGATGATCAGAAAATGGTGGATGGTGCGTACACCAAAATGTGGCGGATATTTGAAAATGAAAGAAAAACCAATGTATATCCAACCCACGGATTAGGACCTATTTGCCAGGCGATGAACATCAACAGGGGGGATAAAATGGATTACCTGGTAGCCATGATGTCGGCAGATTTTACTTTACAAAAGCGTATTGCTGAAAAAGCTAAGGAAGATCCTGTTTTCGAACAATTCGTTGGAATGGATATGCGAGGAAATATGGATATACAACTCATCAGAACCAACAAGGGAAGAACCATTATGATCCAGCATGACATCAGTTCGCCACGACCTTATTCAAGAATTCACTTGCTAAGTGGAACTGAATGCTTTGCACAAAAATGGCCTTTGCAATACATTGCTTTTGGCCATGAGATTGTTGATGAAGAACAAATGCTTGAAATTGAAGAAAAATACACACCAGAAATAGTAAGAAAGGTAGGGGCTATTGCCAAAGAAGTAGGAGGCCACGGAGGTATGGACTTTATCATGGACTGGCGACTCATAGATTGTCTAAGAAACGGGTTGCCCATGGATATGGATGTATATGATGCCGCTGCTTGGAGTTGCATCACGCCATTAAGCGAATGGAGTATTGCCAACAAATCAAAACCTATTGACATTCCTGACTTCACAAGAGGCGCATGGAAAACCAATCAACCAGTCGATACAAGAGTATTAGCTGGTGGAACAACCGGCACCAGAAGTTTAAATGACCGAAAAACATCCGGACAGTTAGGAGATCAATAGCACTTTATTTTCTTCTTCCGCAGCTTGATTTTGAGCCGCCACCATAAAAAATGGCAATTCCTAAAATGAATCCCAGGTTATAAAGCTTACCTGAGTTATTAAGTTCATAAATCGTAACATCATCATTAAAAAGACTGATGATGAATGTGAAGAATGAGATGAATCCATGCCATAGTCCCATCCAGAATCCGGCTATTTCAGTAGTAAATTTCTCATTTCCGGGTGCACATGAGCTTAAAAAAAGTAAAATGCTTAAAATTAATAAAACGTTGGTGTAAGTCTTTATTTTCATGGCTGAAGATTTGATTTAAGTCAAAAGTAGTTAATTTTTTAATAAAAAAAAGCCCCATTTTGGGGCTCATCAAGTTTTCTATTTTGGACTTTTGGTAAAATGATTTTAAGATCATTTAATAAATATTTTTTCTGAATATACATTTTTATTTGTTAAAACCCTGGCGATATAGTATCCTGCGGGCTCATACAAATTAAACTTATAAGTAGACTGCTCTGGTACTTGTGCCCTGGAAATTTCCTGCCCAAGTATATTAAATACGGCTACTTCTTTTATTGTTTCTGTTGATTCGTTTAAAATATATAATTCGTTATGGACAGCGTAAATGTTGATTAATTTATCTTCAACTTCACCAATTGCGTTAGGTAAGAATGAAGCGTTAAAATGAACGACAAACCGGTCAGCTAACAGATCGGGTGAGCTAAAGAAGGTATAGGTTGAATTCTCAGGTGTAATTTTAATCATTTCGCCCCCTGAATAACTATCTTCAAGCCAGATATCCGTATTTGTAAAACTTTCTAGATTATTAAACGATAGGGTATAGGAATCCGGAGCTTTAGTTTCAATATGAACGGGAACACTCATCATCTCGTCATATACAAATGGTAAAGAGTTTACACTTAGCATTTCCCCCGCAACTACACTATAAATTTGTGTTGCATCTTCATAATAACTTCCCCAGTCCTTTGTATCATATAGCTCATCTAAGCCTGTAGTTGCTTCTTGGCTGAAATGAATAACCATTTCATCTTTCATTCCATTTCCATTAAGTGACAGTTTAAGTGAACCCATGTTTCCATCATCTCCTCTCAATGGCGAAGAACTGAATCTTTTATCTTCATCAGTAAAAGTAAAATGTCCAGCGCTATTTGTTTCAACAAAAATTCCCTGTCCCAGCTGAATTAAATCTGTTACACCATGATTACTTTCACCTGTACTTGCATTATAGTCTCCCCATGCCTGAGCTTCCGCATTATAAATGCGAATAACTGGATTTACTAGACCACTATTTCTATTATAAAGTGATTGCCAACTTACAGCACAAGGGTAAGGATTACTAATTAATTCCAAATACTCATAAGAAGGATTAGGATTACCATTGGTGTGACGAACGTAAACAGAAACATCCCCGGTAAGCATTTCACCGGTTTGTGTAAATGACATCACAGATCCGCTTCCTTCCGTGCTTGACAATAGCAAACCTGTTGCCGTCTGAATAGGGTATAAATACGGATATACATTGAGCCATTCTCCTGCAGGTTCCTGCCATTGGTAGGCATAAGTCTGCAATATATCCAGATCAAATGCTTGTAATTTAATACCAGTGCCACCACCATAATAATCAACTGTATTTTGCACGGTTGGCCCAACATTGTGAAAATAATATGCACCTACTGGCGCATTATTTTCCATATAAGTTTCAATGGAAGAACTCGCATTTGATCGATATGTAAGGTCTCCAAAAATTTTAAAATTTCCTGGACCATTTGGACCTGAATGGATGTTCATTT
>PKSW01000282.1 GCA_002869465.1 Marinilabiliales bacterium | reverse complement strand
GGACTGCCAAAATCAGGAATGCCCATCAATTCTTTACCGACTTCTTTTGCTGGTGTTAACAAGTCAATTTCGCCTTTCAAACCTCTTTTAATGAGTTCGCCTACAATCACCATCCGGTTGATCTCATTGGTACCTTCAAATATCCGGTTGATGCGTGAATCACGGTATGCTTTCTCTACAGGTGTTTCAGCCGAATAGCCCATGCCACCGTAAATCTGAACACCTTCATCAACAATATAATCCAGCGCTTCTGAACCGAATACTTTGGCAATGGAAGCTTCAATGGCATATTGCCTGATGCCTTCCAATGTAGCTTTGCTTTTATCCATGCCTTCATCGATGAATAACTGAGTAGCATCTTCAATATTCTGGCTGGCCCTATATGTTAATGATTCGGCAGCAAAATTTTGGATCACCATTTCCGCCAATTTATGCTTAATGGCGCCAAAACTTGCGATGGGCTGACCAAATTGTTTACGCTCATTTGCGTAATTTACTGCATTTGTAATGGTGCCTTTTCCTGCTCCGGTTGTGGCACCCGCCAGCTTAATGCGACCCAAGTTCAAAATGTTGAGTGCAATTTTAAAACCACCGTTTCTTTCACCCAAAAGGTTTTCAACCGGTACTTTTACATCATCCAGGTAAACCTGTACGGTTGAAGAACCTTTGATGCCCATTTTTTCTTCATCAGCCCCCAGTGTAACTCCCTTATAGGCAGATTCAACAATAAAAGCACTCAGGTTCTTGTCGTCATCTATTTTAGCAAAAACGATCAGCAGATCGGCAACGCCACCATTGGTAATCCAGATTTTTACGCCATTCAAAATGTAATGTTTTCCATCAGCACTTAATTTGGCTTTTGTCTTTCCAGAGTTGGCATCAGAACCCGCATCGGCTTCTGTAAGGCAATAAGCACCAATAAATTCACCTGAAGCCAGTTTGGGAATGTATTTTTCTTTTTGTTCATCCGTACCATAATATAAAATAGGCAGGGTGCCAATTCCGGTGTGGGCAGAAAAAGCGACAGCAAAGCTGAATCCTTTTCCCATTTCTTCAACCGCCAGCATGGAGGTGACAAAATTTTGTCCAAAGCCACCATATTCTTCAGGAATGGACACGCCAAGCAAACCAAGTTCGCCGGCATCTTTAAACATTTTTGTGAGCAGTTCACGGTCGTGTTTTTCCAGTTGTTCCATTTGTGGGAGCACCTGTGTATCCGTAAACTCTTTGAAGCTCTGGGCGATCATCCGCTGTTCTTCATTGAATTCTTCAGGAATAAAAACATCCTGAGCATTGGTTTCGCGAATCAAAAATTCGCCTCCTTTTAGTGTTTTATTTTCAGACATGATTATATTTTTTAGGTTAATTTTTTAAAGCATTTCAAATATTCCTGCAGCACCTTGTCCGGTTCCGATACACATGGTCACCATACCGTATTTTCCACCACGGCGTTTGAGTTCGTGCAGCAATTGTACGGTTAATTTGGCACCTGTAGCGCCTAATGGATGGCCCAACGCGATGGCGCCGCCATTCACATTGACGATGTCAGGATTGATCTTCAATTCATTTATTACAACAATTGATTGAGAGGCGAAAGCTTCATTCAATTCGATCAACTCTATATCGGAAAGCTTCATATCAGCGTGTTTTAACACTTTCGGAATGGCTTCCACGGGGCCAATACCCATTTTATAGGGCTCCACACCGGCTACCTGGTAATCAACAAGTCGCGCAATAGGTGTTAGATTGTATTCTTTCAGCGTTTTTTCAGAGACAACCAAAACGAAAGCGGCGCCATCCGACATTTGTGAAGAATTTCCGGCGGTTGACCGTCCATCAGACGCAAAAGCGGGTCTTAGTTTCGCAAGACCTTCTACCGTTGTTCCCTTCCGAGGACCTTCATCGGTGTCGAATATGTACTCGCGCGTTTTCATCTTATTGTCGGCGAAATAATTTTCCTTTACGGTAATCGGAACAATTTCATCTTTGAACAAACCGGCATCAATGGCTGCCAGGGCTTTATTCACCGATTTTACAGCAAACTCATCTTGCTCCTGGCGAGAGATATTGTATTCTTTTGATACCATTTCTGATGTCAATCCCATGCTTAGAAACCATTTGGGATGTTCTTTCGCTACATCCGGGTTGGGTACCATTCGCCATCCGCCCATGTTGATCATTGACATGGTTTCGGCACCACCTGCGACAATCATATCAGCAATACCTGCTGTAATTTTTGACGAGGCAATAGCGATGGTTTCAAGCCCTGAGGCGCAATACCTGTTTACTGTAGAGCCCGGAACTTCAATGGTATCCATTGACATCAGTGAGAGTAATCTACCCATATTGAAACCGGTTTCTGCTTCGGGGAAGGCATTTCCTACTACCACGTCGTCAATTTTCGATTGATCGATCTGGGGAAATTTTTCTAAAATGTGTTTGATAACGACTGCCGCAATATCATCGGGGCGTGTAAAACGTAAACTACCTCTGGGTGCTTTACCAATGGCTGATCGATATCCTGCTACTATATATGCATTCATGATAATATTTTTTTCAGATTAATAATGGTTAGTTACGTAGTATTTTACCTTTTGTGATCAGGCTTTGAATTCTTTCAAGTGTTTTACGTGTTGAGCATAACTCCATGAAAGCCTTTCGTTCCAGGTTCAACAGGTACTGTTCAGACACTTCTGTTAATGCCTGTGAAATTTCACCACCTGAAAGCACTTCGCCTAATTTTTCTGCGATCACCTGGTCGTGTTCCGACATGTAATTACCGGTTACAAAACCATCAGCTCCCACGTATACCATCCCCAGTGCTTCTTTACCCAGTACCTTGATGTCATTTCGTGGCGCAGGTTGTGTATAGCCTCTGTCAGAGAGATCAAGCGCCAGACGTTTGGCATAAGCCAGTTGATGGGCGCGGCTCACGATCACTTCATCAGTACCTTTTCGCAGGTAACCCAGATCAAATGCTTCATAAGCTGAAGTTGAGACTTTTGCCTGTCCGATGCTTAAATAGCGATTCAGGAAAGCATTGGTTCTGATGTCTCCGTCCTGTAATTCGTCCGAAAGACGTAAGGCAAACTCTTTGGTGCCGCCGCCGCCGGGGATTAAACCTACGCCAAATTCAACGAGTCCCATATAAGTTTCTGCATGTGCTAATACCTTATCGGAGTGCATACAAAGTTCACATCCACCGCCAAGTGCCATGCCGTGGGGTGCGGCAATTACCGGAATGGATGAATAACGCATGCGCATCATGGTTTTCTGGAACCACTGCACAGCCATATCCAGTTCTTCCCATTCTTGCTCAATGGCCAGCATGTAAATCATGCCTACATTGGCTCCGGCTGAAAAATGATCGCCTTCATTTGAAACTACCAGTCCTTTGTATTCTTTTTCGGCCAGGTCAACTGCATAGTTGAGTCCTTCCAGCACACCCTGACCGATGGTGTTCATCTTGGTGTGGAATTCGATATTCAGAATGCCATCGCCCAAATCAAAAAGCGTGGTGTCTTCATTATGCCAGATGACATTCGTGTTGCGCAGCACTTCCAATGAAAGCCTGCCTTCCTG
>PKSW01000396.1 GCA_002869465.1 Marinilabiliales bacterium | reverse complement strand
TCAGAGTCAGGTGTGTTGCCAATTCCACCATCGGGCAATAGGGCGCAAATTTAAAGACTTTTCTGTTATCTCGGTCAAGATCAAAACGTTTTTTATGCCAGTTAATAAAGGGATTTAAACATTTTATGAAGTTCCAATATATTTGAAGATTTATACCTGTTTTTTACATAAAATCTCCCCAAGTTTGATACATTTGATACCAATCCTATGGTGAACCAAGTTGCCATGAACCTTAAAAACCTGTTTCAACCCACGATTAACCTAAGGACCTATGATAGGGGATTAGAATAATATTACTTCAAACAAGATTAGCGCATCTGGTAATGGATTTCCATATTCATACCAATCAGATATCTCAATATCATGTAAATACTTTTATTTAATTCAATAATTAACTATTATTGTATGTGCAATCTGACAAACATGTTTACCGCTTATTACAAGAGCATCTTGATAAATTACCCATAGGTTTTCCAAAAACCGAATCAGGTGTGGAAATAAAAATATTGCAACACCTTTTTAATAATTTTGAGGCAAAAGTGGCACTTTGTCTTAGCTTGGGAAATGCTTCGGTGTTAACCATACAAAAAAGATTTAAACGTAAGTTTAATGATGCGATTGAACTGGACGAGCTAAGCACCATTCTGGATAAAATGTATTTAGGAGGTTCAATTAACCGCTCAAAGAATGAGCCATATAAATACAGTAATGCCATGTTGGCAATAGGGATGTTTGAGTATCAATTGGGACATCTGAATAAAGAGTTCATGGAATGGATGCATCAGTATTTTGATGAAGGTTTTAATGATGAATTTTTCAGAAGTTCTTTGCCCCAGTTACGAACCAGTCCTCATATGAAAGCCATTGTTCCGGAGTACAATATTGCTACCTACGACAACATGCGCAAAATTGTAAAAGAAACCAACAAATCCATTGCGGTGGCCAATTGTGTTTGTAAAGAAGGTGAAGCCTTGCTGGGTAATTCCTGTAAGCAAACCAAAGATATTGAAGTTTGCATTTCTTTTGGTGCATCTTCCTATTTAGACAGGGGGCAGGCAAGAACTATTTCAAAAGAGGAATGCCTGGATATTATGGATAGGGCCGAACGCGAAGGGCTGGTTTTGCAACCGGGTAACTCCTTACAACCTTTTTGTATATGCTTGTGTTGTGGATGTTGTTGTGGCGTGCTCACTTCAGCAAAAAAATATGATAAACCGGCAGAACTCATTGCACATAATTTTTATGCTCAGATAATCAGCGAAGCATGTAATGGATGTTCGTTATGTGTTAAAAGATGCCAGATGGATGCCATCAGGATAGAAGATAAAAAGGCAGAGATTGACCTTGACAGATGCATTGGCTGTGGCTTGTGTGTCACAACCTGTAAAAAAGAAGCAATTCGTTTGATTGAAAAAACGAAAAAAACCATACCTCCAAAGAATGCCGTGAAGTTGTATCTGGGAATTCTTAGCGAAAAGGTTAGTAAGCAGAAAATGATGGGTAATATGTTGAAATTGCTTTTAGGAAAACAATTGTAAATCTTTGCAAGTTTATTCCCGACTGCTCCTCAAATGGCTCGAGTTTGCGCTCGTAACAAAGATTGCCGCATAATTGTCCGTGTCTCGCGGCAGGAAAATCATCCATAATCCGCCGCTATTTATAGCCTCAACCGTAACTACAATTCTTCACAATAATACGCACCGAATTCATTAAGATACGACTTATACTTTTTACTTCTACCTCACCTTCACCATCTTCCCGTTGGCAACAGTATCACCTACTTGTAGTTTGTAATAGTAAACTCCTTCTGCATACCTCTCAGCATTCCATATTTGCTGTTGCTTTCCCTGTGGTTGGTTTTCTTCTGTCTGAAAGACTTGCTTACCCATCTGGTTGTATATCGTCAATGTGACCTTCGTTGGTTCTTTAAGTTCGTATTCAATGGTTGTTGAGGTGGTGAAGGGGTTGGGGGAGATATGACTTAGCATCATATGATTGACATCAAATTCATCAATAGCATTAGCTATATTTGAAATATCTGCATATTGCAGGTTTTTTATTGATGATTCATTAGAACTTTGATTACCTCCAAATATATATAAGTTGTCTCCTACAATACTTGCTCCACAATGCTTTCTGCCAATCATATTAGATGTTAGTTGAGTAAAACTATTGGTCTCTACGTTATATTGTCCCAGAAATTTGATATTATCGTAAGACCCGACAAGCCAAATATTTTTTCCTGAGCTTATAGTCGCATGAGCAGATATTCCATCTGGCAGTTCACCTAATGGAGTCCATGTTGAATTTTGAATATCGTAAGCATCAATTCGTTTTGAAGTTGAACCACTATAACCACCAATAACATATAAAACACCATTAATAATTTCTCCATTTGTCTGTTTTGCTTCGGGCATATCAGCTAATCTTGTCCAGCTTTCTGTTGATGGATCAAATTCATAAAGACGATTTGAATAACCACTGGAATTACTTCCACCGAATATATATATTTTATTATTCCAAACCGCTGACCCACCATATTCTACAGGATAAGGGTTCGTTGCACTATAAGAGAGATCGCCTGTCATAATATCAACAATTTCCACTGTGTCTGTATAGGTGCTATTTGTATAGGTGTCTCCGTTGAAGATATATATTTTGTTCTGAGAATTAACAAATTCAGCGGAACAATATCTCCTTGGTATAAGATTGTTAACTATTTCAGTCCAGGTATTAAATGCGATGTCGTATTTCTCAATACTCCTTGATTTCCAAGGAGCCTCATCAAGTCCACCACAAATAGAATAGATATTATTTCCATCTGAGGTATATCCAGAACCATATTTTGCATAATTCATATCAGCCAAAGAAGAAAATTCAATATCATAATCTACACTATCTTGTCCGATTAGTTTAACATAATTAATTCCTAATATTCCTCCGGTAGGAGTTGTCGAAGAATTGCCATATATTTTATAAACGATTATGTTTCCCTGTTGTAAAGAGTACGATACTTCCTTATTGTGAAAGTATGGTGTAAATTGCTCATCATTTACATATTGATCCCAGTTTGCAACTATATTGCCCTGAATTCTTACTTCAATATGAAAAGTACCACCAGCAGAAGCTAATACTGATTTTGTCTCTATAGCTTCTACCACCATATCATTTTCAGCGGTAAACTCCCATGTTTTTCCACTTGAATAGATGTAATAATATGTATTTGTTTCACCAAACTCATGAGTTTCTACAATTTGGGCTTGTAAAGTTGAAATCATGAAAATAACCGTAGTTAAAAGTATTATTCTTATTTTCATAGTTGTGAAGTTAAGTTTTAAAAAGGAAAATTGAATAAGATTCTTTTGTATTTCTGAATGGAAATGAAGTTGCACATATAACATAGCAGTAGGCTATAGTTTAACAAGCATCATTGGGCAGTACAATATACAACTAAAATTGATGGATGTCAAGCCATTACCTCACCTTCACCATCTGGCTTAGTGATGCTTCTCGTTTAAAATTTTAAAACTTTCACTTACCGACATTCTCATTCCATTCACCGAAAAGGTCTTTGCTGAGGGCACAG
>PKSW01000473.1 GCA_002869465.1 Marinilabiliales bacterium | reverse complement strand
GAACTCACATAAAATTGATACCCATAGCCAGGGTAATAGGGATCACCTGAGTCTTTAGTTTCAATTTCAGCATATACTTCACTAATTGCAGTTGGTTTTTTTAGTTCCTGAAAATCTGATTCATAAATATTATCGTTTCCAGTTGTAATGATAATTTTATATTTTCTACCTACAATTCCTTGCATGCCATCCTTTTCGCTTCGATGAACTCCGGGTGAAATCTCTGTAAAAACTTCTTCATTCCCCAGGTTATCCATAACGATTACCTGTGCCCCAACAAATGGTTTTAATTCGGGTCTGTTAACCGGAGATGAGAGTGACAATCGAACTTCGTATGGCCCTGGTTCATTTGTAATTGTTCCGTCAACAACAAGAATGTTTTCATATTTATCAATCTCAAGGAAATACTCTTCACGGCATGAATGCCAGATGAAACTTAAAACTATAAGGCTTATTAAAATATATCTAATCATTATAGTTTCCTAGTTTGAAATCGTAAGTGAGTGAGAAGATGGGTACGCCAAATATGGACAATTTATATCCCTGAATATGACCTCCGTCGGTAGTGAAATAAATTGAATATGCATTCTTTCTTGAAGTCAGGTTATATACCGAAAATATCCAGGAACCGTGCAAGAATTTTTTCTTCTTCAAATTTCCCTCAAGGATCACAGATGCATCTACCCTGAAATAATCGGGTAAACGGTATTCATTCCTGAGCGAATAATGCAATATCTGTTGTCCATCCTGGTAATAAATGGCTGTTGGATAAGTAATGGGGCGGCCTGTTGAATAAACTACATCCGCCGAAAAACTTAAACGTTTGGATATTTTATAATTCGCTACAACATTAAATGCATGGGGCTTATCCCAGTTGGCCGGATATTCTATCCCAAAATTATTAAACTCCCCTGTTCTTTCGTCAACAACCTGCACCAATGAACGTGAATAGGTATAATTTACCCAACCATTCAACCTCCCAAATTTCTTTTTCAACATGATCTCAATTCCATAGGAGTTCAGGTTTCCCTGCAAAATGTCCTGCTGTGGATATTCATTTACAACCAGGTTGGCTCCATCCTTATATTCAACAAGGTTATTCACTTTTTTATAATAGCCTTCAACAGAAAGCTCCAACATGCGTTTTTTACCAAAATTGGTATAAAAGCCTAAAGATACCTGGTCGCCTACCATCGGTTCAATATAATAATCAGCCAGTTTCCATTTATCAGTTGGTGCGAGCGCAATGGTGTTTGATAACATGAAAATATACTGATGCAACCTGTTATAGCTTGCTTTTACTGACATGTCAGGATTAATAAGATACGTTGCGGCAAACCTGTAATCTAATCCACTGTATGATTTAACAAACTGATTATTAGAAAATGTTAAGGTATCCATAATGTTCTCAGGAATTCGAGGCTTACCTTCAATGTATTGATATACGGTTGCGGGGCCTAATTGCGAATAATAATTAAACCTGAGTCCACCATAAATGATAAGATTAGGAAATGGTGTCCATTCATCGCTAATATATATGTTCGACTCCAATCCTTTTTCTTTACCTAAGTATTTTGGATTTACCAACGATGCATCATTTAAAGGCAGGAATTCTCCATTATTGATATTGTATAATACCGAACCGATACCTGCGGTAATAATATGATTATCGTTTGGCATGTAATTAAAGCGCAGTTCGAACTCATTATGCGTAAGTGCATAGTTCTGATCATATGCTGCTATCTCAAGCTCTTCATTTTGTTCTTCAAAAGCGTAATTACTAATATTGGCTGATAATTCCATGCTCAATTTATGATTGAACAAATGGAACCACGAGATGGCCCCGCCCAGATTCTGGTATTTGAATTGGGTTTGATTTGTTAAATCAGCATTATCCAAGCTAAAATAACCATCTAGGCTGATCCGGTTTTTTTTGTTCACGTTATAAGTGAGGTTAATAAAAGCATCTCCAAATGCCGCCTTGCTGTTCTTTACATTGGGGTCTCTCACCATGCGTAGCACCCAATCCGAATAGGTAGCCCGAACACCAGCCAGATATGATAATTTATCTTTTATGATCGGACCTTCAACCATCAACCGGGCTGTAACCGGGCTTATACCCCCCCGGGCACCAAATTTCTTCTGATTTCCGTTTTTTCCTGCAATATCAAATATGGATGATAGCCTGCCACCATATATGGCAGGAATATTGCTTTTATATAATGTAAATTCATCAACAATATCAGGGCTGAAAGCCGAGAAAAAACCAAAGAAGTGGGATGAATTATAAATGGGTATTTCACTCAGGTAAAACATATTCTGGTCGGCCGGGCTACCTCTTACATTAAAACCTGAAGAACCTTCCCCTACCGTTTGCACACCCGGCATCAACAATGCTACTTTTAGAACATCCTGCTCACCTAAAACCACGGGGATTTCTTTCATCTCTTTGGCATCCATTTTAATATAACCCATTTGGATCCCCCTCACATTATTATCCCGCTCGGAGTATATTTCTACTTCTTCCAATTCAATCTGGTCATCATCCAGATCAACATCCAGTTTTCCATCTGAATATCCGGTTACCTGGTAAATCCGCTCTTTACTGTCGATGCTGTTATAAACAAATGTATAATTTCCTTTCCGAAGTTTGATCTGGTAATACCCATTGTCATCAGTAGCTGCACCGGTTTCCAGTTCTTTCACATAAATGGTTCCGCCAATAACCGGGCTCCCGTCTTTCGCATGCGTTACATAACCTGAAACTGTGAAATACTTGCTTCCAACACCCTTTTTCTTTGATCCAATGGTTATCTTGCTGGTTATATATTCTTTCCGGGTCTTTAAATAGCCTGTTTCAACCTGCTTCTTCACTTTAGCGGTATCAATTTCAGGCTCCGGCTGAACTGCATCAAAAAACCCTTCAGCAAGCATGGTATTGATCTCATAGTTCTTTGTGATAAATACGTTATCATTGGCATCCATCGCTACCCGGAATTCATACTGTCTCAAATTCCGGTTCAGCACCGACAATAATGAAACGCTGTCGCGATATACATCCATTTTAATGTCGGGAATACTATCAACAGGATAAAAAAACCTGACCTGATGTTCACGTTCCACTTTCTTCACAAAGTCGTTCCAGGGCAAATCATCATATGATTTGGTGATGATAATTGTTCTGTTCTGCTGCCCGTTTACGGCAAATGCGAGTATAACGAGACAAATAAGAAATATGCTTTTAAGAAAATTCATTTTACTGACCTTTGCTTAATTCGTCACAATATTGCATTAAATGTTGCAATTGATCATAAGATGCTTTGGCATATTTGATCTTGTTGATTTTCATAAATTTTTTGATTTTCTTTTTATCAGACTCGAAATACTTTAAAAGTGTTTTTTTTGAAGATATTGAGTTGAGTTTACTATTTTGAAGCAGAAAATAAGATGTTTTCGTCTTTCCATAGCTGCCATATGGGGTTTTTATATTGTAATCATTATTAAAGGCTTTTGAATAACTAACAAAAAAAACGAAATTTCCTTCATAAAGTAATTCGACAAAATCAGTTTGAATCCCTTTTACATTAAAATTCATTGAATTGACAAAGTGCCTGTTTTCCAGATCAAACGATTCAACAAATTCATTATT
>PKSW01000226.1 GCA_002869465.1 Marinilabiliales bacterium | reverse complement strand
CACCGTTATGGGATTAACCATTGGTGCCGCTGCTTTGATCGTCGTATTATCGGTATTTAATGGTTTCGAAAGCGTGATCAAATCCATGTACAACATTATCGATGCTGATTTTGAGGTAACTGCGGTAAATGGAAAAACGTTTCAAATGAGTGCTTTCCCTACTAAGAAATTAAAGGCAATTGAAGGAGTTGCAGACATCGCCGAAATTATTGAAGAAGACGTACTTTACAAGTATCGTGACAACCAGTATATTGCCAAAATAAAAGGTGTTTCAGCGTCTTATGTAGCACTTTCCGGGATTGACACCATGTTGATTGATGGCTCTTTCGTGCTGCAAGAAGGGACTTCAAATTTTGCCATGGTCGGATCAGGTGTTGCCTGGTATTTGGGTATCAATATCCGCAGCATTACGGATTTATTAAATGTATACGTTCCGGTAAGGGGAGATCCTTCTTCGTTCAATATGTCCAACGCTTTTCATATTGAACCGATCCATCCTACCGGCGTGTTTGCGGTACAGCAGGAATTTGACGAACGATATGTAATAACGCCTATTCGTTTTGTTAGGAAATTGCTGGATTACCAGGATGAAGTAACCAGCGTAGATATATTTCTTGAGGAAGGCGCAGATTATAAGCAGGTACAGCTTGATATTGAAAATATGTTGGGCCCCGGGTTCCAAACCAGGAACCGTTTTCAGCAAAACGAAACCCTTTATAAAGTATTGAAGTCGGAAAAGATGGCCATTTTTCTTATTTTGGTGTTTATACTGATGCTCACTTCGATCAATATGATTGGCTCTTTGTCGATACTGATCGTTGAGAAATTAAAAGACATTGCCGTTCTTAAAAGTTTCGGGGCCACCAAAAAATTGATTTTTCGGATTTTTATGGCTGAAGGAGTATTGATCAGCTTGATAAGTGCTGTAACAGGGCTGATACTCGGCTTTATTATTCTCTACATGCAACATACATTTGGCATTGTTAAGCTGGGATCGGGGGAAGGAAATTTTATTATTGATGCCTACCCTGTAGCCATGAACTGGCTGGATTTTCTCTACGTGTTTTTAACTGTTATCAGTATAGGGCTGCTAGCTACCTGGTATCCTGTAAGAAATCTGGCGAAAAAATATAACACCATTGCCCTCAAATAGTCTTTTTTAGTGATATAATTTCATGTTAATATTACGCAACCAATATTCTTATAATGTTGTCTTTTAAATGATTGATAAATATAACAATTGTTAATTTGGAATTATTATTTATGTTATTTATCAGCGTTTTAATCGAATCAAATCCATTATATTTGCACTTTATCAAAAAATAACAACATATGAAAAAGTTTACTGTTCTTTTAAAGAACATCCTTATTGCTATTTTTATAGGATTTGCTTTACAAAGCACAATTGCTCAAACAATTATAACAAGCGAGCAAAATAATACAGGATTACAGCTTTTGCAATCAAGTGATTTGCAACTTCAATTTTTTAATAAAATAGGCTCTGTTCAAGCCGAATTTATAAATATTGAAAACATTGATTATGCAAGATTAATAGTTGCCGGTTATACAAAAAGCACTGTTTTTGGTGATCCGGAAGTACCCGTTAGAAGAAAGCTTATTGAAATTCCTCATGGTGCAACACCAGAAATTAAGATTATCAATTATGATGTTAAGGAATATAAGCTTGCTGAGTATGGTATCGATAATCAATTAATACCCCTGCAATTACCCGTTCCAAAATGTGGCGATTCGCCTGAATATATTTGTAATGCAGCTATCTACCAGTTTGATTCATTTATAAATCAGGAGCTGATTACAATAGATATACTTGGTATAATGCGAGGTACTCGAATTGCCAGGCTGAATATTTCTCCAATTTTCTATAATCCTGTTAAGAACTCATTAAGAGTTTATGAAAATTTAGAATTCGAAATTATTTTTGAAGGGGCTGATCTGGCGCTTACACAAGCCCAAAAAGAGAAATATTACTCTCCTTACTTTAGTGGCATGCTATCCATGCTTGAAAATTATTCCAAACCATCAAGTAGGGAAAATTTTACTGCTTACCCAATAAAGTACGTAATTGTTTCCGATCGAATGTTTGAAGATCAATTGCAGCCGTTTATTGAATGGAAGACAAAAAAAGGGTTTACTGTTGTTGAAGCATATACTGATGTAATTGGCACAACAAAACCTGAAATTAAAACATACCTGCAGGGATTATATGATGCGGGTTCACCGCAGGACCCAGCTCCTTCATTCGTGTTGTTTGTTGGTGATGTTGCTCAGATACCAACATATGAAAATGGAAATGGCGAAACGGACCGCTTGTACTTTGAATATACCGGTGACCTGTTCCCTGAAATATTTTATGGCAGGTTCTCTGCAAACAATGCTGCCCAATTACAACCTTACATCGACAAAACCTTGCAATATGAGCAATATACTATGCCAGATCCATCGTTCCTGGAAGAGGTAGTAATGATTGCTGGTATGGATGGTGGTTTTGGAGCAAGCCACGGCAATGGTCAGATTAATTATGGCACCATCAATTATTTTAATGCCGATCACGATATCTTTTCACATACGTATTTGTACCCTAACTCAGGAAGTAATGCAGCACAGATTAGGCAAAACATTAGCGATGGTGTGGCTTTTGCAAATTATACAGCCCACTGTTCACCAAGCGGTTGGGCTGATCCCTCATTTACAACAAGTCATATATCATCCTTGCAGAACCAGGATAAATATGGTTTACTAATAGGCAATTGCTGTCAATCAAGTGAATATGCAGGGACTTGTTTTGGAGAAGAAATTTTGAGAGCTGAAGATAAAGGAGCTGTTGGATATATTGGCGGCTCAAACAGTACTTATTGGGATGAAGATTATTGGTTTGGTGTAGGTTATGGTGCAGTAAGTGAAAATCCGCCACCTTATGAACAAACCGGCTTAGGAAATTATGACAGATCTTTTCACGATCATGGAGAGCCCTTTGAAGATTGGTTCACAACTATGGATCAGTTAGTGTATGCAGGTAATTTTGCTGTGTCTGAAGCCGGTTCAAGCTTGCAAACATATTATTGGGATATCTATAACCTGATGGGTGACCCTTCCTTAATGATTTATTATGGTGTTCCAGATGTAATGCCAATTACGCATGATGATGAATTACTTATCGGCCAAACAACATTGTCGGTAGACGCAGTGCCTTACGCTTATATCAGTATCACGCTTGATAACATCATTCAAGGAGTTGCCTTAGCGGATCAGAATGGGCACGCCGATATTGAATTGGAAGAAATTTTAAATCCAGGTATTCTTGATATTGTTGCAACGGCTCAGAATTATCAACCTTATATGGCGACCATTGAAATTATTCCGGATGGCGTATATGCGCGTTTTACTGCAGATGATATAGATGTTTGTACTGGAAATACGGTTATTTTTTCAGATCAGTCATTTGGTTCAAACACCAGTTGGGAATGGACATTTGAAGGGGGCATTCCTGGCACTTACATTGGAGAGACCCCTCCTCCGGTTGTTTATGAAACCGCTGGCAGTTTTGATGTTACTTTAACTGTTTCTGATGGTGTCGATATGGATACGGAAACAAAAACCGACTATATTACTGTATTTGAAAATGTATTTGCTGATTTCGATGCAGATATT
>PKSW01000078.1 GCA_002869465.1 Marinilabiliales bacterium | reverse complement strand
TTAATAACAAGGGGTTGTGATTTTGAAGATTCATTTGAAAATGATAGCGTGACAAAATGACCGAACAGAAAATGATAATATGAAAGAATTTTTGACATTAACTGATATAATGGATGCCGATACGGAATTTTTTCCGCTGCTTTCTTCCGAAGACGAAGAAAAAATGAATGCGGAAGAAGTACCATCCCAATTGCCCATCCTGCCATTAAGAAATACGGTTTTATTTCCCGGTGTTGTTATCCCGATAACTGTGGGGCGCGATAAGTCGATAAAATTGATGCGTGAAGCTTACAAAGGAGATAAAACAATCGGTGTGGTGGCTCAAAAAGATGCCACTATCGAAGACCCTGAAATGGAAGACCTGCACCGGATTGGTACGGTTGCCCGGCTGATTAAAATTTTACAGATGCCTGATGGCAATACCACTGCTATTATTCAGGGTAAGAAACGTTTCGAGATCATCGAAATGACACAGAAAGATCCTTATTTTAAAGCAGAGGTAAAAGGATTTGAGAAAACCAATGTCATCCCTGATGATGACGTTTTTAAAGCGTTGATTTCTTCGGTAAAAGATATTGCGATCCAGATCATTGAGAAATCACCGGCTATACCGAGCGAATCTGTATTTGCTATTAATAACATTGAAAGCGCTGTTTTTATGGTCAATTTCGTTTCTTCAAACCTGAATATTGACAACGATGAGAAACAGAAATTACTGGAAATGACTGATCTGGAAGAAAAGGCCAGGAAAGTGCTTGAATTACTGACCAAGGAATTACAGATGCTTGATCTGAAATTTGATATTCAAAAGAAAGTAAAAGTGGATATCGACAAGCAGCAACGTGATTTCTTACTGAACCAACAGCTTAAAACCATTCAACAGGAACTGGGTGGTGGCCCTCATGACAATGAAATTGCCGAATTAAAAGAAAAGGCAAAAAAGAAAAAATGGTCGGAAGAAATTAAGGAAACATTTGAAAATGAGTTATCGAAACTGCAAAGGATGAACCCTTCTGCCGCCGAATATTCAATCCAGTTAAATTACCTGAATTTGATGGTGGAACTGCCCTGGAATGAATATACGAAAGATGACCTGAATTTGAAACATGCGCAAAAAGTACTGGATGAAGATCATTACGGGCTGGAAAAAATAAAGGAGCGCATCATCGAATATCTAGCTGTCTTAAAGCTTAAAAATGACATGAAAGCGCCTATTTTGTGTTTTGTAGGCCCTCCCGGGGTAGGTAAAACATCATTGGGAAAATCGATTGCCCGCGCTTTAGGCCGCAAATATATCCGCATGTCATTGGGTGGTGTTCGTGATGAAGCTGAACTCAGAGGACATCGTAAAACATACATCGGAGCCATGCCAGGCCGAATTATTCAAAATCTGAAAAAGGTGAAATCGTCCAACCCATTGTTCATGCTTGATGAGGTGGACAAGGTTAGCGGCAGCAACTTTACCGGCGATCCGCAGGCAGCTTTGTTGGAAATTCTGGATCCGGAACAAAACAATGCATTCCACGACAATTACCTCGAAGTGGATTTCGATTTGTCAAAAGTAATGTTCATTGCTACGGCCAACACCCTTTCCTCTGTTCATCCTGCTTTACGCGACCGGATGGAGATCATAGATTTGACGGGTTACCTGCTTGAAGAAAAAATAGAAATCGCTAAACGACATCTGATCCCCAAACAACTGGAAGAACATGGTGTTAAAAAAGAACAGGTAAATTTTAGTAATAAAGCCTTGGAGGCAATTATTGAAGACTACACGCGCGAGGCAGGTGTTAGGCTCATGGAAAAACAGATAGCTAAAGTGATCAGAAGCAGGGCAAAATACATCGCAATGGATGAAAAGTATTATCGCAATATTGAGCCAGAAGATCTAAATGAAATACTTGGTCCGCCGCGTTATCAGAAAGACAGGAATATTACAAACGATATCGCAGGTGTGGTGACTGGCCTTGCCTGGACTGCCGTAGGTGGTGAAATTCTGTTTATTGAGGTGAGCTTAAGTAAAGGCAAAGGCCAACTAAAACTAACCGGAAATCTCGGAGATGTAATGAAAGAATCCGCGAGTATTGCTTACGAATACTTGAAATCGCATTCTCATTTGCTGGATATTTCACCTGATGTATTTGCCAAATGGAATGTGCACTTGCATGTGCCTGAAGGTGCCACACCGAAAGATGGTCCGTCAGCAGGAATAACCATGCTGACAGCACTTGCGTCTGCATTTACACAAAGAAAAGTACGTGCCAGCATGGCCATGACCGGTGAGATTACATTAAGGGGCAAAGTTACCCCTGTAGGTGGGATCAAAGAAAAAATTCTGGCAGCCAAACGTGCGAAAATTAAAGATATCATCATTTCAAAAGAGAACAGGAAAGACATTGAGGAAATTAAGGGCGATTTTATAAAAGGACTGAAATTTGTTTATGTCGATAATATGATGGAAGTGCTGGATTTTGCACTACTTAAAGAGAAAGTAAAAGATCCATTAAGTGTAAAATAATGCATCGCATCCGAAAGGGAGTTTGTGTTTATTATGCTTTTCAATTCTCTTTAAACGGTTAACAGCTTGATTTTTATTTAATTATTTGCTATTTTTGGGGAAATGCCTGAAAAATGGAAACCCAAAAAATGCTGTTTAATCAGATAAAACAAAACCAATCATCTCAGTATTCCCTTGTTGATGAAATTGCTGAATTATTAGATATCAGTAATGATAGTGCATATCGGCGTATCAGAGGTGAGAAAGCACTTTCGTTAAGCGAATTGCAAAAGATTAGTGGCCACTATAATATATCCTTGGACACACTTTTTAGTTTAAAAAGCGATAATATCGTATTTAAACATATCCCAATTGGACCAGGTGGATACAGTATAAAAGATTGGCTAAAAGTAATTTTATTTGATATGCAACGAATATTTGCTGCCAAGGAAAAAGAAATAATTTATTCAGCAAAAGATCCTCCCTTATTTCATTATTTTCATATACCTGAAATAGCCCAATTCAAAGTTTTCTTCTGGCAAAAAACACTACTTCAATTTCCAGAGTATGCTAATAAAAAATTTTCACTTCTCGATTATGATAATGAAATTCAACAATTGGGGATGCAGGCACTTTCGAAGTATGTAAAAGTACCAACAATTGAATTGTGGAATGAAGATACTTTTATTATTGTGTTTAGTCAAATTGAATATTATTGGTTGTCCGGATATTTCGATAATAAGGAAGATATTTTTACACTATGTGATAAGTTCAGTATTTGGATTCAACATATTAAAAAGCAAGCAGAACTTGGCTTTAAGTTTATTTATGGTATGGAAGCCATTGGAATTGAAGATTCATTTAAGTTATTTGTTAATGAAGTTGTATTAAACGATAATTCGATCCACGTCAGAATGGATGAGGTTAAGAGCACTTATATTACCAATAATGTATTAAGCTTACTCATTACAACTAATCCTGAATTCTGTCTTCAGAAAGAGAATTTTTTTAGAGGATTGTGCAAAAAATCAAGCCTCATTAGCCAGGCAAATGCAAAAGATAGAAACATATTTTTCAATAGATTATTAAACAGGGTGGAGGAGTTTAAAAATTCAATTGACTAACTAATACGATACATATCAGGTATTTAAAACCTCCTTAAAAGTATAGATATTTAA
>PKSW01000403.1 GCA_002869465.1 Marinilabiliales bacterium | reverse complement strand
TTTAGCCATACCCATCTGAGTGGCACAGGTGTTGGCGATTATGGCGACATCAGGTTCATGCCAACTGTGGGTGAGGTTCAAACAATGCCCGGTACAGCCCAACATCCCGATTCGGGATATGCCTCCACTTTTTTACATGATATGGAAATGGCCAAGGCGGGATATTACGCGGTGCATTTGCAGGATTATGATATTTATGTTGGATTGACAGCCACCGAGCGCGCAGGATTCCATAAATATCTGTTCCCGAAAACAGACCAGGCCCATATCATCGTAGATCTGAAAGAGAGCGTTACATCTGAAACCATCATTAGTTCTGAATTAAAGATAGAAAGCGATCGCGCTATTTCCGGATTCAGAAGAACAGATGGATGGGCGAAAGATCAGTTCCTATATTTTTATGCTGAATTTTCCGAGCCATTTACTTCTTATGGGATACTGGAAAATAATATTGAAAAGGCCGGCGCAAATTCTGCAAAAGGTAAAAATATAAAAGCCTGGTTTAATTTTTCTACTGATTCGCGTACCCTGATTTTTGCGAAAGTAGGTATTTCAGCTGTGGATGTGAAAGGTGCAAAGAACAATCTCTTGACAGAAATCCCTTCCTGGAATTTCGATTCTGTCAAACTGGTTGCCGAAAAAAAGTGGACGGATCAGATCGAAAAAATGAAAGTGGAAGGTGGGACAGACGAACAAAAGGAAGTTTTTTACACCGCACTCTATCATACCATGCTGGCACCTAATTTATATAAGGATGTTGATGGCCGGTACCGGGGACATGATCTGAAAAAACACACGGCTAAGAATTTTAATATGTACACCGTATTTTCTCTTTGGGATACATTCAGAGCGCTCCATCCTTTGTTCAGTATTATAGAAAGGGAGCGTACCAAAGATTTCATTCTTTCCATGCTCGATATGTATAAACATCAGGGTTTGCTGCCGGTTTGGGAGTTGGCAGCCAATGAAACCAATTGCATGATCGGCTACCATGCAGTGCCTGTAATTGTGGATGCTTACGTAAAGGGAATTCGTGATTTTGATGCCGGAGAAGCGCTTCGTGCCATGCAGTTCTCTGCCAATGCAGACCAGTTTGGTTTGAAAGTATACAGGGAAAAAGGATATATTCCTGCCGATTTGGAAGGAGAGTCTGTCTCGAGAACACTGGAATATGCTTACGATGATTGGTGCATTGCAGAAATGGCAAAGCTGCTTGATCAAAAAGAGGTTTACAGTGAGTTTACACAAAGGGCACAATACTACAAAAATATTTATGATAAGGAAACTGGTTTTTTCAGGGGAAAGACCAATGGCTGTTTCATTGAACCTTTTAATCCGGCCGAAGTGAATTTCATGTTAACAGAAGCCAATACATGGCAATATAATTTTTTCGTGCCCCAAGATATAAATACCCATATTGATCTTTTAGGGGGTGACGAAGCCTATGATAAAAAGCTGGATGCTTTATTTACATCTGAAGGTATGCTGACCGGGCGTCATCAATCGGATATAACCGGTTTGATAGGCCAGTATGCCCATGGTAACGAACCCAGCCACCACATGGCTTATTTGTACAATTATGTTGGCAAACCCTGGAAAACCCAGAAACTGGTGCGCCGTATCATGGATGAGTTGTATTCAACTAAACCGGACGGACTGAGCGGTAATGAAGATTGCGGACAGATGTCGGCCTGGTATGTGATGAGTGCCCTGGGATTTTACCCCGTTACACCCGGAAGCGACAAATATGTGATAGGAACGCCTCTTTTTAACTCAATGACCATTGAACTGGAAAATGGTAAAACGTTTGAAATTAGTGCGAAAGAGGTATCAAAAAATAATATTTATGTCCATGCGATCAATTATAATGGGGAACCCTGGACAAAATCTTACATCACACATGATATGATCATGAAGGGTGGGTTGCTTGAATTTACCATGGGGAAAGAACCTAAAAAATCATGGGGACTGGTTCCTGATAATCGACCGTTTCAAAAGATCACAGAACATTTGATCACACCGGTACCGTATTTTAAAGCAGCTTCAAAAACATTCACAGACCCTCTGGAAGTGGAAATAAAGCATATCTCAGAAGATGCAGAGTTATTCTGGGCATATCAATCAAATTCAGCAACACCTGATTTGAAGGAATATAACCAAATATTGAATCTCAATGAAACAGCTGCATTGCTTGCTTCGGCCACTTTAGATGGCGAAAAAAGCTTTTTGGAAGAAGCGGAATTTGTAAAAATTCCACCGAGTAGATCCGTTAAGATTACTAATCCGTATAGCCTGCAGTATACTGCTGGTGGCGACATAGCGCTGGTAAATACCCTCAGAGGCGGAACTGATTTCAAAACCGGAAATTGGCAGGGATACTGGGGTGTCGACCTGGAAGCAACCATTGATCTGGGTGAGGAACAATATGCCAAAATGATAGGAGCAAGTTTTCTACAAGACCAGAATTCATGGATATTCATGCCAGATTGGGTTCAATTTGAAATATCATCTGACGGTGTTAATTTTGAAAAGTTAAAATTGATTGAGAATAATGTAGATGAAAAAGCGGATGGAGGTATCATTAAAGAATTTGAAATAAAGCTCTCCAAACAAAAGATCAGGTTTATTAAAATATATGCAAAAAATAAGGCTTTTTGCCCTGAATGGCATAAAGGAGCTGGAGAACCCGCATGGATTTTTGTGGATGAAGTTTGGATAAAATAAATGTAATTTTGAAAAAAAATCAAAGAATGAAAAAAACAATAACACTTATTCTCACATTTTCTGCGCTCATATTGGGTGCGTTCATAGCTGTTATTATAACTTTTAATGATAAGGACGTTGATCAGGGAAAAGCAACTTCTCAACTATTTGAAGCAAACACACCTTTTTATCCAAGTCACTGGATGGATTACCAGCGCGCATATCCTCATGATTATATTAAGCCTGAATCATACATCAGTGCCATGCGCGAAGCTTCCGTGCAAAAAAATGGATCCCGCGATCTTAGATTGGACTGGGAGTTTGAAGGTCCAACCAATATTGGTGGCCGCATTACAGATTTGGCCATCCATCCGTCTGATCTAAATACGATATATGTTGCTGCTGCTTCAGGAGGTGTATTAAAAACAACCGACCTGGGAAATACATGGGTAAATACTTTTACAGAAGCTTCCACCATTTCTATCGGAGCGGTGGCCATCGATCCGAATAACCCGGAAGTGTTGTATGCAGGAACTGGGGAGGCCAATGCTTCCAGCTACAGTTTTATCGGTGATGGCATTTATAAAACAACCAATGGTGGCGACACATGGGAAAATATCGGGTTAAATGCATCCGCATATATTGGTCGAATATTGGTTGATTACAGCAATTCTGAAAATGTATTTATAGCAGCATGCGGCAATCTATTTTCAATAGGAGGTGAAAGAGGTATTTACAGGAGCCAGAATGGGGGAGTGGACTGGGAACAAATACTGTTTGTCAACGATTCTACTTCGGGTGTTGACCTCGTACAGCATCCTGAAGACCCGGAAATCTTATATGCAGCCATGTGGGAACGCAAACGTGGATTGAACTCCCGTGATTCATTTGGCGATGGTTCAGGTATATGGAAATCCACTGATGGTGGCGATACCTGGGAAGAAATGACCAATGGCGTGCCTACAGGAAGTAATGTAGGCAGAAT
>PKSW01000169.1 GCA_002869465.1 Marinilabiliales bacterium | reverse complement strand
TTGCATGAGCTGCCAATCCAACGCCAGTTGCTATTCCAAGTCCAAGTCCCACCTTATCAGCATTTGATTCTATGCCAAAGCCAGGGAAATTAGGAAGATGCTCATAAAATGGGCCATTATCCCAGAAATTTGCTTCGCTACAACCAATACAAGGATGGCCTGATTTGATGGGGAAACTTGTGCCATTATTCCATTCAGTAACACCACAAGCATTGTAAGTAACAGGGCCTTTGCATCCCATTTTGTAGAGGCAATAACCTCTTTTGGCATTTTCATCGTCAAAAGATTGCACAAATAAACCGGCATCGAAATTTGGACGACGATAACAAGTGTCATGTACCCTCCTCGAATAAAATGCTTTAGGCCTGCCCAATCTATCTAATTCTGGCATTGTTCCGAAAACGAGCAGGTAGACAATCACGCCAGCCATAACTTCAGCAATAGGTGGGCAACCCTGAACGTTGATTACTGGTTTTCCCTTCACCAGTTTGTGAATGGGAGTTGCGCCAGTTGGATTAGGGTTGGCAGCCTGCACGCATCCTGCAGAGGCACAATTACCCCAGGCAATGATGGCTTTTGCACCTTCGGCAGCTTCATGCAACACATCTTCAAATGTTTTTCCTCCAATGCAACAGTAAACGCCACTCTTTTTAGTTGGAACAGATCCCTCAACCAGGAGAATATATTCACCATGATAGGCTTCCATGGTATCGTGCAAGGATTTTTCTGCTTGATAACCCGATGGTGCCATGAGCGTTTCTGTGTAATCTAAAGATATCTGATCGAGAAGGATATCCGCCACCAGTGGATGAGATGAACGAATAAATGATTCACTGCAGCAAGTGCATTCTTGCCCGTGTAACCATAGCACCGGAGGTCTCGATTTTGTTTCAAGAGCTTTTGCCACCTGCGCAATGCTGCTCGATTCCAAGCCAAGGAAAGCGGCCATCATAGCGCTCAACTTCATAAAGTCACGCCGTGAATAACCTTTCTCAATAGCTATTTCATAATAAGTTTTGTGTTTTTTGGCCATAATAAAACGTGTTTATTTATACTTTAATTTCGATTCCATTTAATTTTATTTTGTCAATTTTAAGCTTCCCAATAATCTCTACATGATCGCCTAATTGGAAACCATTTACGTCTTCGATGGAAAACATGATGTTCTTTTGTTGACAAATAATTTTAATATGCCTTTTCTCCATATCTTCAATTACTTCTGCAACATTTCCTTCAATAAACATTTTTGGTTTTTTCATCGCTCAATTCAAGATGATCTCTATAGGCAAGAGCTATTCCGAAATTCATTATTTAAAATGTGAAGTGGAAATTAATTAGAGTAACACGTTCGCAGACAGAAGCATGTAAAAGTTTCCCGAAAAGTTATTAATATTCAGTATAAATAAGCGCTTCGGTAATCTGTGGATTTACGCAAAGGATTTGCGGTTTTCCGTGAGCCTGAAAATGCATTTAGTTGATGATCTCAATATCGAATTTTTTGATTTTATCCCGGAGGGTAGAAAGTTTTAGTCCCAAACTTCTGGCAGCTTCACTCTGGTTACCGCCGGCATTGGTGAGTGCTTCTAAAATAATCTTTTTCTCAAGGCATTCCACTACTTCTTTCATACTCATCTCACCTGAAGCAAAGCACCTATGGCACGTATTAATTAATCTGTCCGTATCACTAAACTTGGCGAAATCATCCGGGAAATCAGATATTTTAATCACGTCCTCGGTAAATAGTGATGCCCTTTGGATTACATTTCTTAGTTCCCTTACATTACCAGGCCATTTGTAATCCATTAAAACTTTAAGGGCCTCATCACTGATTTTCAGGTTTTTTCCAGGTGCAAATCGTTTTAAAAAATGATCAATTAAAAGTGGGATATCCTCTTTTCGATCCCTTAAGGGAGGTATTCTTAATTGTACAATATTTATGCGGTAATATAAATCCTGCCTGAAAAGTCTTGCTTCTACAAGATCTTTGATCTCAACTTTCGATGCTGATATCAATCTTGTATTTACAGGAATGGCTTTTGTACCACCAATATGTCTCACTTCATTCGATTCTAAAACTCTGAGCAATTTTGCCTGGATATTTAATGGGGTGTCATCAATATCATCTAAAAAAATACTACCTGTATCAGCCAGCTCGAACATGCCTTTTTTGCTATGATCAGCATTGGTGAACGATCCTTTTTCAAATCCGAATAATTCACTTTCCATTAACTCAGCTGGTAAAGCAGCAAGACCTATTTTTACAATCGGATTCTGCCCTCTGTTACTAAGACGGTGTATATAATCAGCAATTACTTCTTTGCCTACACCGGTTTCTCCAATGATCAGTATACTGCTGTCAGAATCTGCGACCTTATTGATCCTCTCAATAAGATTGAGCATTTTTGGATCTTGTGTGATTAATGAAACAGACTGAAGCGCACTCATTTTAGATGCTTAGCGGATTATTTTTTTCTTCCTCTTCAAGTATTTTACTCAGTTCGGTCAACGCTTCAATGCTTTCCAAAGCACTTTTTTCGTCTAGTACGGTTAGAGCAGTGCCCACATGAGCAAGGACATAATCATCTATTCCTGCTTCCGGGAGCCATTCGATACAGATTTCGCGCTGAACACCTCCAAAATCAACCACTGCCATTCGAAGTTCGGAACTGTCGTCTATTGATAAAATTTTTCCAGGTAAAGAGAGGCACATATTTTATATGTATTTAGCGGACTAATATATATGAATTCGTACATATCTCCAAATAGAATCTCATGTTAATTGATAATGAGGGTATTATATTTTAATTATTTTTGTGTTAAGAACAATAGTTTAGCATCCTTTGAAAAATAACCTTAAAACCAACCTTTTTACAGTAAGGCCAAAGTACTTTCGATTATCACCTTTGCCACCGTGCCACGTAATTGATAAATTACAGGAAGAGTTATCTAAAAAGAGCCATATAGAAGGGTGGTCACAAGGTAATGTTGCCATTTTAAAATTTCCTGAAAGCAAAGCAAATTTCTGGTCGCCGGAACTTGATATTCATGTTAATAAGAGAGGGAAAGGATCGACAATTAGGTTTATAATAGGGCCTAATCAGAAAGTAAGGTCATTCTTCATATTACTATCTGGATTAGCGGTAATTCTATTTTTTTTGGGTTTGCTAATGGCTATATATCAATGGATGTTCAATTTGGAATCACCTCTTACCTGGAGCATTCCAACAGGATTGCTTATATTAGTCTTCACATTTGTTTTGGTTAAGATAGGTTTATATAAAAGCAAAGATCAGATGAAGCAATTGTGGTATTTTTGTGAGCAGGCAATAGATGAAAGAGAAAAGAAACAAAGAGATCTGCTGGAGAAGTTATTTCCCGGTGAGGAGATTATATTTTAGGTAATTCTATTGTAAATTTAGATCCTATATCTATTTGACTTTCAACTCTTATTTTTCCACCATGGATTTCAACCCCTTCTTTTACTAGTGATAATCCAATACCCGATCCTTTTATGCCTGTTACTATTACATTATCAGCCCGATAGAAATCTTTGAAAATATTATTTAATTCAACTTCCGGTATTCCAATCCCGTTATCAATTATTTCAATTATAATCTTATTATGCTTATCTTTTGTGACTACTGATACTTTACCATTTGTATCTGAGTACTTAATGGCGTTGTTGATCAGGT
>PKSW01000170.1 GCA_002869465.1 Marinilabiliales bacterium | reverse complement strand
TCAATAGGTTTGTTGATATAAGTGCGAATAGAGCGCCTGGTCATTAAAAACTGTTTCACCTTATCCCATTGAGGGACCTGGTGAATATCTATCGGTAAGCAATCTTCAGGACTCATGGAGCGCTGGTGCATGGCTTCAGTAGGACAAATGGCTACGCAATGTCCACAGTCGATACATTGATCCCATGCGTCTTCGATTGGGGCAGGGAAATTATCTTTTTTAGTTATCAGGGCACCCGGGCACGCTCTGATGCAACTGCCGCAGCCTATACACAGGCTTTCATCTACCTTGATGATGGTATCTAATTTGTAATTGTTGTCCATTTTATATGAAGTTTTTTATCAGGAAAAGAGCACCAAACTGCAAACTGCTGCAGTTTGGCATCTATGCTCTTATATTACTTGTTCAAATAATAGGCTGGATTTACATAGCCTCATCTTATTCCTAAATATCTAACGCTGCACCATCTTTCAGCCTACCCCAGCTTTTTGCAGCATACTCTTCTTCCATCCACGCATGAACACCTTTTTGAAGGAATTCAGGTCTTGCCCATTTATCCACATCAAAGTCATTCTTGATATAGCCGTGTTTCAGCATAAAGTCTTTACCAATTTTAATAGCCTTCATGTTCTGTGCACTCAAACTAGGTACCATATCCACATCTTTGATGCCTCTATATGTATCTGCCGCATCACGGTAGAAGGTCTGATGGTCGAGTATCACGGACGCAGCAGGCTTGTGCTGATTGGCCCAATGTCCTACTTTCACCATGGCTTTCATATAGGTAACAACGAGTTCAGGATGCTTATCAGCCATCTCTTCGGTGCAGGTAATGATAGCTGGTGTGTTTGCAACTTGTTTGGTCCAGTCCGGATATCTGGACAGGTCCTCAATCATTTTGATCTTGCCTGTATCTTCCTGCAGATGTTGGAAAACCTTACTCTGAGTGTAAATCGCATCCACTTTTCCTTCCAGTAATGCTGTTTCTAACGGACGAAATGCCAGGTCATGTTTATGATCCCTTGCTGCCCATAAATCTGTTGGGTTATTCATTGGGGCCAACATTTTTGGGTCGTTGTACCAATCATCCGGATAAGGGAATTCAACAATCTCCACATCGTCTTTTGTCATGTTGTTCAACTCCAGCATATTGAGGATACCCATGTGCTCCTGTATGCGCCACCAATCGTTTTTAAGGGTATTCATACTTTTTGAAAGGCCGATTTTTTTGCCTTTCAAGTCTGACATTTGAGATATTGGATCATCAATGCGAACAGCCATACAGCCCCCCTCGTAAACCCAGGTTGCACCTAGCAGTACTAATTTGTTAAGATCAGCATGCACAGCAATAGGTGGATAAAGACCACCAAAGCGAATGAGGTTTTTAAGATTATGTCTGTAGTGTGGGTAAAAGTCGGTATCGTGTGTATGACGCATGTAATCATACTCAATGCCTTTATTCTTAAATTCCTGACGACACCATCCCAGTTCCTGGTCTATGTTGTTTGCAGATACCATGGGGCAGTTGGTATACCATACCTGATTCCAGTCTAGTTTTGCGGTGCTTAATTTTTGGCCTTCAACTATTTCGACCACAGCTGTACTTTTGGGTACTGCTTTTTTTGCCGGTGCTTTCTTTGGTGCAGGTTTTTTTTCTTCTGCAGCTGCCGCTGTAATCGCTGATAAAGCTTGTTCCATGGACACTCCGTGTTCATCCAGTTTGCCCAGAACTAATTTTGCAAGATCACCTAGTCCTGCTTCCAGGTTTTTGTCATCTGCGGGTTTTTTTGTACTCTTTGCCATAATAAATTGTTTTTAAGTTTTAAGTAATTAGTTGTTTCTTATGTATTTTTCTCTTTTAATATTTGCGCCATTTTCTCCAGCACCTTTCGCTGAGCTTCATTTTTATCAATTTGCTTTTTCAAATCGTCTTGATCAATCTTAGTTGAAGACTTACATCTAATTCCAATTGTTATAATTTTCACAAAGCTATTGTTGAAAATTTATACATACAATACTTATAAATCCGTATATTTTGATACATTTGGCTTGTTATCCTATACTATTGCAAAATTGATTTTGAAAAATTATCATGACTGAAATACAGAACTACAACCTTTTTTTTAAATTTCTCGAAACGTACTCTCCAATGGGTTTCAAAGAAATCAATCCTCTCGATCCACTTGTGTTGGATCTTGAAAAGCTGATGAATAAAAATAAGCAATTTTTATACGTCGCCGACCTCATTCAAATGAAGGTTTTATTTACCAGTAAACGTAGTATTGATATGATTGTTGTTGAACCCAAGGATGTCAGTCCTTATATTTTCATGGGAATCACACACCCTAAAGACATCCAAAGGCTTAATATTGGCAGAACCAAATTAATTAAACTGGGACAGGATATTTTCATAGCAAAGGAAGGAATGTCAATAATATCAACAAACTTCAGAATGCTAAATGCCCAAGGAAAACATTCACAATTCTTGATCCAGGGCTATTTATTTTATACAACTATCCCCTACGAAACGGTATTTTTTCTAAAGCTCCATACCAATATTGATTTGAGCAAAAGAAGTAAAACATGGTTATCATTACTACGTTGGAGATGACATGTCTAAATTCAGATACCCCGATAAGGAACTTTTAAATATTGGGAATATCTTCACCAGGCGTGAATTTGAGATTCTAAAACTGATAGCATTAGGGCATGACAGTGAGCAAATTGGGAAAGAACTTTTCCTTAGCCTTTATACGGTAAATACCCACCGTGGAAATATTTTAAAAAAAACCAATAAGTCACATGTTTCTGATGTAATTTACGATCTCAAAGAGAGGGGATTGCTTTAAAATATTCTAAGTTGCAAACTGCTATTGTACACAAATTTAAACTCATGCAAAATAATCCAATCAAATAACGAACTTTGTTGAGGCAAAACGGTTTTTCTTCAAATTCATCGATTATGGTTTATCAGAATCTCTTAATCTTTTCATTTTTCATTTTACTTTATGGCTTGTTCGCATCGCGGATTGACAAAACAGTAATTAGTGGGCCGATTTTGGCGCTTATTGCCGGTGTGGTTTTTGGGCCACCTTTACTTAACTTATTTCAAGCTGGTCTGGAGGCTGAGGAATACCGTTTAGTTGCTGAGCTGGCACTTGCACTTGTGTTGTTCACCGATGCATCAAAAAGCAATTTAAATGTTCTGAAAAAAAATGCCGGCTTGCCTATACGATTGTTGTTAATCGGACTGCCATTAACTATTGGTTTTGGTATGGTAGCCGGCTTTATGATATTTAAGGGTTATTCGTGGATTGAAATAGGTATTCTTGCTACCATGCTGGCTCCTACTGATGCAGCACTCGGTAAAGCCGTCGTAACTAATCAGGCTGTTCCTTCTAAAATAAGGGAAGCGCTTAACATCGAAAGTGGATTAAATGACGGAATCAGTGTACCGGTATTATTTTTATTTATTGCATTTTATACGGCAAACCAATCGGGTGGAGGACTCGATTCATTTTATGGTTTTCAACTCCTGGTTAGAGAAATTGGCATTGGTTTAATGGCTGGCCTGGCTATTACTGCATCAATAGTTTATATCGCTCATTTTTCAAATGCTCATAAATGGATAGCAGAATCATGGAAACCCATCCTCATTATTGCCCTCTCGTTTGCTTGTTTTACTGCCGCTCAAC
>PKSW01000034.1 GCA_002869465.1 Marinilabiliales bacterium | reverse complement strand
TTGGAGAAAACCCTTTCCATGGGTATTGTTTTTGCTGATAATCCATACCAATTGGGGAAATATAATGAAACAAATTTCAAATTCGCCCCAAATAATGATCAACTGATTATCAAAACAGTTTATAGCAGGAGTTCTAGTAACTCTGTAGGTTACCTTGATTTTATCGAGTTGAATGTAAAAAGGAGATTATTGATGTCGGGCAACCAGATGATGTTCCGCGCACCTATTACGGATACAAACGCGCAAATAGCCAAATATCGCCTGGGAAATGCTTCATCTGATCTAATTTTATGGGATATAACAGACCCAGTACATGCAAATAAAGTAAATGCACAATTGTCATCAGGTACGCTCGAATTCAATGCAAATGCTGATGTGCTAAATGAATACATTGCATTTTACGATGGAGACGGGCTGTATAAAACAATGTTTGTTGAACAAGTAGCCAATCAGAACCTGCATGCATTGAAAAATATTGAATACCTGATAATAGCACATGAAGATTTTTTGGACGAAGCTAATCGCCTGGCAGAATTCCATAAAACTATTGATAATCTTAGCTCTTTTGTAACGGTTCCTGAGCTGATTTATAATGAATTTTCATCGGGAGCGCAGGATATTACAGCCATCAGGGATTTCGTAAAAATGCTATATGATAATAGTGATCCAGGGCAGGAGATTAAATACCTGCTCTTATTTGGAGATGCCTCTTTCGATTATAAAAACATTATTCCTGGTAACACAAACTTGGTGCCATGCTGGGAATCGATTGAATCAATGAATATTGTCAGATCTATTGCAAGCGATGATTATTTCGGTTATCTTGATGACGGCGAAGGACTATCCGGAAGAGTAGATATTGGTATCGTGCGAGTTGTTGTCAGTACATTAGATCAGGCCGTATCAGCTGTGGACAAAGTAGTTAGCTATGCTACCAACACAGCTGAAGTGATGAAACCCTGGCGTAATATGATCACTTTTGTAGCAGACGATGGCGATAATAACCTACACCTCAGACATGCTGAAGAACTTTCAGATTATGTCTATCAGCATTACCCGGTTTATAATATTGATAAAATTTACCTTGATGCTTATAAACAAATAGCCACACCTGGAGGACAGGCAGCACCTGACATGAACAAAGCCATCAATGATAAAATTGAAAATGGAACACTCATTTTTAATTACTCGGGTCATGGTGGTGAGAGCGGACTCGGACATGAAAAATTTATGCAAATAGCGGACATTAACTCCTGGACCAATGATGATAAATTATCTTTGTTTATCACTGCCACTTGTGAGTTTACCCGTTACGACGACCCAACCCGCGTTTCCGCTGGTGAATTTGTTTTTCTAAATAAAAATGGGGGAGCCATTGCACTGATGTCAACTACTCGAGCTACGTTTGCAAGTTCCAACCTGGCACTCAATATGTCCATCTACAAAAACAATCTTTTTGAAAGGACAAACGGATCATATCCATGTCTTGGAGATGTCATAATGAATTCAAAATTGATAGGCGGTGAGAATGACAGCAAATTTATTCTAATCGGCGACCCGGCCCTGAAATTGGCATATACGGAGCATTTGGTCGAAACCATTAAAATTAATGACAGGCTTGTGATTGAAAATGTGCCAGATACATTGCAAGCTTTATCAAAAGTTAAGGTAGAAGGTGTTGTTACTGATAGGCAGGGAAATCAATTAACAGGCTTTAGCGGCTTGGTATTTCCGACTGTGTATGATAAATATTCAAAAATTGAAACTTATGGTGATGAAAATAGTGCGACTACATTCTTTGTGAGAAAAAATGTCTTATTTAATGGGGAAGCCAGTATTAGCGATGGCGAATTCACATTTGAATTTATTATGCCTAAAGATATATCATATAACTATGGTTTTGGAAGAATCAGTTATTATGCTAGAAGCGAAAATGAAGATGGAGCTGGTTTTTATGAAAACATTATCATCGGAGGATTCAATGAGGAAGCAGAAAGAGATGAAAGAGGACCCGATATCACTTTGTTTATGAACGACACCACATTCGTTCCGGGAAGTAAAACAGATCAAAACCCTGATTTGCTGGCTTTTGTTTTTGATGAGAGTGGGATTAATACAACAGGTAATGGAATAGGCCATGATATTGTTGCTACCATTGATGATGACAATAGCCAAAGCTATATCCTCAATCAATACTATAAGGCTGATATTAATAGTTTTCAAAGTGGAGAAATTAATTATCCGATGAGTAACCTGGCTGATGGCCCGCATGTGTTAAGTTTACGTGTTTGGGATATATATAATAACTCATCAACAGCTTTTCTGGATTTTGTAGTTGTTTCTCAAGATGAAATGATTGTTGAAAATCTACTCAATTATCCTAATCCGTTTATTACCGAGACCAATTTTATTTTTGATCATAATCAATCTGGTCAGGACCTGGATGTTAAGATCATCATTTATTCAACAGATGGAAGAAGAGTAAAAACGATCGAAACAAGAATAAATCCTGAAGGTTATCAATCGACACCCATAAAATGGAACGGATTGGATGACAATGGAGCTGCCATTGGAAAAGGGTTTTATGTTTACCAGGTGCTTGTTAAGAATGAAAGCGGAGCAACCGCACAGGACACTTCAAAACTGGTATTTTTACGATAAGGTGTAATTATCAAAACAATTGTATTTTTGCCGTTCAATAAAATGAAACATATCTATTTCAATATATTATTTTTAATACTACCCATATTCCTACTGGGACAGGATGAGATAGCTGTTCATATTGACTGGAATGACATTGATATTCAGAAAACGGTAAAGGATATTGAAATCCATACCATTTCATTTGAAAACAGTATTCATTCCTTTGAATACGCATCTTTACCTGTATATGCAATTGATCTTGAACTACCTTCCAAATATATTGGATGTGAACTGCAATTTGAGATTAAAGCAACTGATACACTTTCATTTGCTGAATCATCCGGCATCACTGATGCTGATTTATTGGAGGATGCACCCCTTTGGCATGTAACTTACGATCAGTTAAAGGCTAAGGTTTTTATAGTGCCCATGTTAGCAGGGCTGACAGACGGAAGGATTCAACTGATAACTGATGTGAATATCATTGTTAACCTGGTGCCGATTGAATATATGGAAACCATGCCAGACAGGGAAATTTCATTTGCAGATAACTCTGTTCTCAGCCTGGGTAATTGGTATAAGCTAGGGGTAGTAAAAACAGGCATTCATAAAATCACTTATAACGATTTACAATTGATGGGCATTGACCCATCAGGATTGGATATCAATAAAATTGGAATTTTCGGAAACTATAATGGGATGCTTCCCGAAGCTAATTTTGCAGACCGCACGGATGATTTAAAAGAGAATTCCATTGAAATAGTAGGAGGAAATGATGGCGAATTTAACGAAGGAGACTATATTCTTTTTAATGCAAATTCGCCTGTGATTTGGGAATACAATCTTTTTTCATCCCGTTTTCATTACGAAAATAATCTATATACCGACACAACCTACTATTTCTTAACAACCACCCAAGGTAGCGGAAAAAGAATAGAATCAATATCCAATTCGACAGTACCACCTACTTTTACCGTGAACAATTTTTCAGATTATGATGTTTACGATAAAGATTTTGAAAATCTGATTTATTCAGGAAAAGAATGGTTTGGTGAA
>PKSW01000091.1 GCA_002869465.1 Marinilabiliales bacterium | reverse complement strand
GAAATTGAAAGTTGGAAATCTGATAACCAGGGCTATTTTGTAGCGAAGTTCAATATGGACGAAGTGAAGGACCTGGAAGGTATCGAAATAGGCGGATACAACACATTAACGCTATCAGGTGAAACCGGAATTGGAACATTTACGGGCTCTGACGAGATCCTGGTGATCAACAATATTCCGAGCAAAAAAAAATAACTCCATAATTGATTGATATATTTATAATTAATCTGTAAAGCATCCTCTCTTGAGGGTGCTTTTTTTTGCGAAAGAAAATACGAAGCCCCCTTGAATCCCGACTGAATTTAGCCATTTAAATACTTTACTGCCTGCTCATTATATTAATAAATCATAAAATGAAACCATAATTGCGGTTTTGGGCGTACCTTTACCGAATCTAAATAACAATCAAAATGAGCACTCCCATTCTAAAATATAATAAACAGGACCAGCCTGAATTTATTAAGGAATTACAAAAAAAGGTCAAAGACTATTTTACCACTAACAATATTTCGAGGCATGCCAACCTGAATATGAAACTCAAAACAGCCTTCATGCTCCTGTTGTATTTTACACCGCTGGCAATGATGCTCACCGGAGTGGTCACCACATTCTGGCCCATGATGCTGATGTGGTTTATCATGAGCCTTGGTATGTCTGGCATCGGGCTATCTGTAATGCATGATGCCAACCACAGATCGTATTCCAACAACCGGGCGGTAAACAATATTCTGGGCTTCCTTGTGAACTTCCTGGGGGCCAACGACCTGAACTGGAAGATACAGCACAACTACCTGCACCATGGATTTACAAATATCGATGGTATTGACGATGATATCAAAACACCTATCATGCGGTTTTCACCCAACCAGAAAAGAAAGAAATTTTTCAAGTTTCAGCTGTATTACGCTCCCTTGATGTATGGTTTAATGACACTCAACTGGCTGGTGATCAAAGATTTTATGTCCCTGATCAAATACAACAAAAAAAACTTATTGCAACGCAATGGCCTCACAATGAACAAAGCCTTCACCCTACTCATTTTCAATAAAGTCTGGTACCTCGGATTAACGCTGGTGCTGCCGCTTATTCTTATCGACCTGCCCTGGTGGCAGATAGTACTGGGCTTTCTGATGATGCAATACATATGCGGACTGATTTTGACCCTCATTTTCCAACCAGCGCATGTGATTGAAGAAACGGACTTTTTTGTAGCCGATGCAAGTGGTAGCATGGAAAACCATTTCGCCATTCACCAGATGAAAACGACGGCCAATTTCGCCAACAAAAGTGTGCTTTTTTCCTGGTTTATCGGAGGGTTGAACTACCAGATCGAGCACCATTTGTTCCCAAATATCTGCCATGTGCACTACCGGAAAATCTCGAAAATTGTGAAGGAAACCGCCGAGGAATTTAACATCCCTTACAACCAGCATAAAACCTTTTTCGGGGCTTTAAAAAGCCATTTTACGCTTATCCACCAATTAGGAACAGGTAAATACGATCTGAAACTGTCCAAAATTGAAGTTTAATTCGATGGATAAAATGTCATTTACATGATAAATAAGCAACTTCGATAAACCCATCTAAATTCTTGTCCTAAACACTATTTTTCATCAATTCTGTGTGTCCGAATACGGACACAGTTGATCTTTTTTCTTACAATTTTCTGGCAACCATTTCTTCAACCGAATTATAAATATTTTACACTGCTCTGATATTCAATATCTTATTACGGTTGGCATAAGTTTAGTACAGCAGCTTGTATTAATCAATTAACCAAAAAATATTTCCCATGAAAAAAATAATGATTCTCTCAATTATTCTTTTAACAAGTCATATTGGATTTTCTCAGGAAGGTCTTTACGAGTCAAAAGAAATTCAAAAAGCATATGAAAAGGGGACTCGTTCGCGTGACGGAATACCTGGTGCTAACTATTGGCAAAACCATATCGAATATATTCTTAAAGCAGATTTAGATCCCACTTCAAAACTACTTAAAGGAAAAGGCACAATCACATATAAAAATAATAGCCCCGACACCTTGAAATATATGGTTATAAAGCTGTTACCCAATATACACAAAAAAGGGAATGCCCGTGATTATACAGTGGGAAATGAACATCTTAATGATGGGATGATCATAGACAGTATGGCGATAAACAATACAGCCCAAAACATGGATGATCACAGAAAATTCATGGAATACGGCACCAACCTATATGTTATTTTTGAAAAGTCTGAACGCATTGCACCAGGTTCGATAAACGAATATTATATAAGTTGGGAATACGAAGTCATAAACAATGGTATCAGGAATGGTGCTTTTACTGATTCGGCTTTTTTTATTGGTTATTGGTATCCACAGATAGCCGTTTATGATGACATTTTTGGCTGGGACAGGGAAGATTACACCGGTTTACAGGAAACATACAACGATCTTGGCAATTATGACGTGGAAATTAAGGTACCGGAAGATTATGTTGTTTGGGCCACTGGTGATCAGCTAAATGAAACCGAATTATTTTCTGATCCTATTCTTCAACTGATTAACAAATCGCGTGAATCGGATGAAACGATTCATATTCTGACAACAGAAAACTACGCCTCCAAAAACATATTTAAAACTCACACCGATCATAGCTGGAAATTCAAAGCTGAAAATGTGCCTGATTTCGCATGGGCATGCAGCAATTATTACAATTGGGATGCTAATTCCTTAATTCTTGAAGGTGATAACAAAAAGAAAATCTGGATTGGGGCTGTTTATCCTCCTGATAGTAAATCTTTTGACAAAGTTGCTGATATTGCACATCAGGGAATCGATTATTTATCGAATGTTTTTCCCGGCATTCCATATCCATATGATAAACATATAACTTTTAATGGGATTCACCATGTGGCGGTTGAGTATCCAATGATGGCCAATAACAGCGATCATCCCCAGGAAGAGATGTATACAGAATTAACTGTTCATGAAATTGCACACAACTACATTCCTTTTTTAATGCTTAGCAACGAACGTAAAGACGCATGGATAGATGAAGGCTGGGTTAAACTGATCGGTGAAATACACGGTGAGTCATTGGGAATAAAACGCGAAAATAAAGAGGCGCTTAATACTATAAACGCTTATGAAAAGGGAGCTGGAACGTCCAGAGATTTGCCATTGATGGTTCCGAGCGGATTTATGTCAGTTAGGGATAACTATTTTCACTCATACGCTAAGGCAGCAAATGCCAATATGTTACTACTTAAACTCATGGAAGATAAAGGAATTAAAAACCCTTTAAAGGACTTTATAATGACCTGGAAGTATAAACACCCATCACCTTATGATTTCTTCAATTATATGGACAATCTCATTGGTGAAGACCTCTCATGGTTTTGGGAACCCTGGTACTTTGAGTTTAGCAATCCCGATCTGGAAATACAAAAAGGAAACATAGACAATGAGATATTGGTATTAAACAAAGGTGGTATCCCCTTGCCTATTACGCTGACTCTTACCTACAATGATGAAAAGCAAAAAGTAATTGAAAGAAGCATCTGGAGTTGGTCAGCTAAAAATAAAGAAGTTGCTATATTCATTCCTGATATTGATGATATTATATCAATAACTTTGGGCTCACCAAGCATACCCGATGTCAACAAAGCCAATAATACGTTAGTACTTCAAAATAATATGATCGGCGAACTATAATCAAATTCCTAATAAAT
>PKSW01000444.1 GCA_002869465.1 Marinilabiliales bacterium | reverse complement strand
AAATTAATAGACGTCAGAGGTAAAAAATGCCCCATGCCACTCGTGGAAACTAAAAAGGCATTGAAGGAAAGTGCAAAGGATGAGCTTATTAAAGTAATCCTGGATAGTGAAAATTCGTTAAAGAATGTAACGAGATATTTGAAAGATAACAGCATACAAGTCAGCCAGCAACAATCGGGCAATACCTTTGAGTTATTATTCAAAAAAGAGGGTAGTAAGCCTGTAATTGAAGCAGCTGAAAGCTATTGTTCAACTGACGAGCAGTCATCTGATAATTTCATCATTGTTTTTGGAAAAGACAGGCTGGGCGAAGGATCAGACGATCTCGGGAATATGTTGATCGGTGGTATGCTAACCACATTGGTTGAAACAGAGCGGATACCTGATAAAATTATTTTTCTCAACTCAGGAATTAATCTGGCGCTGGACGATTCATCGGTGTTACCATTATTGAAGAAACTAGAAATTAATGGATGTGAATTGATGACATGTGGTACTTGCCTCGATTATTTTGAGAAAACTGAATATCTGGGAGTTGGAAGGGTTTCAAATATGCTGGAGATTCTGGATGCCCTGGTTTCATATTCAAAAGTGATAAATATTTAGCAAGCATGGAAATCGATCTTTTAAATCTCGTCGATCAGGGTGGTTGCTCGGCAAAACTTTCGGCCAGTGAACTGAAAAAGGCCCTGGCCGATTTACCCAAAATAACACATGAAAATCTGTTGGTTGATATTGACACCCATGATGATGCCGGTGTTTATAAAATAAGGGATGACTATGCGCTGGTTCAAACGACTGATTTTTTCCCGCCAGTCTGTTCCGGTGCTTATGATTATGGGCAAATAGCTGCTGCCAACGCCCTCAGCGATGTATATGCAATGGGAGGACAGGTGCTGACTGCTTTAAACATCCTAATGTTCCCGCCCGACTTACCCATGTCTATCCTAAAAGACATCATCAAAGGCGGACAGGAGAAAGTAGTTGAAGCAGGAGGTTTGATTGTCGGAGGGCATACCATAACCAACGAAATTCCAGTGTATGGTCTTGCCGTTACCGGGTGGGTGCACCCTGAACAGATTATAACAAATGACCAGGCCCAAGCGGGCGATATGTTAATATTAACAAAGCCTTTAGGCTCAGGTGTGATCATCTCCGCTAAAAAGAATAATTCGGTGGATGAAGATACTTACAGGGCTGCAATTGACACAATGAAACAGCTCAATAAAAAAGCAGCTGTCATCATGACAAAATACGGGGTTAAATGTGCCACAGATATTACAGGCTTCGGACTCCTCGGGCATGGGCTTAAAATGGCCCTTGGGAGTAAAGTTTCAATCAGGTTAAATGCATTGGAAGTGCCTGCTATTCAAAATGTGATGGAATTGATAGAAACTGGTTTTATCCCCGGTGCCGGATTTCGAAATCTTGAATTTGTGGAAGATCAATGCGATTTCAGTGATCAAGTGCCTTATAATACCAAAATGCTATTTGCCGACGCACAAACTTCCGGGGGAATATTAATGGCTATACATGCAGAAATGGCCGCTTCCATTCTTGATGAACTTAAAGCTGCGGGGTATGCATCATCGGTCATGATAGGTGAGGTAATTCAGAAGGAGGAAAAATCAGTTATTATCGTTTAAAAGAACTTCAGAGAGAAATTTTTATTAATAAAAAACCCCTCAACGATTCATTCGCTGAGGGGTGTAAATTTTACACAACTTTTATTTAATGATCAATCGTTTTGAAATAGAACTTTCCTCAGTTTCAATGCTGATCGAATACACACCTGCCGGATAAGATGTTGTATTAAACTGGTAAATTTTATCATTTAATTCTACACTCTCAAGCATTTGTCCGGTATAACTAAAAATACGGACTGAAACCATATATGATTTGGATGAAATATTTACAATGTCAGTTGCTGGATTAGGATACACCTGAACTTCTGATTCTTTAATTTCATCAATACCCGTGCAGGCATCAACTGTAAGAGGTTCTTCTGCGAAGTTTTCACAACCATCATCTGAAATGTAGGTGTAGGTGATCGTGTGTGTGCCTAAGCCAGCGGCTTCAGGATCAAATATATTGTCATTTACACCTGGACCACTGTAATCGCCACCTTCAGGCATTCCGCCTGTCAATTCATAAGGTGTCCAGAAAATACAGGCACCATCAAATGGATCCACGGTAACTTCAGGAATTTCATAAACAGCTAAATAATCTTCAACCATAAAAGTAGCACCTTCTTCTCCATTCACTGTTAAAGTTACGTTCCAGCTGCCAACTGTATTATAAGTCACGGTTGGGTTTTGTTCGATGGAAGTTTCCGGATCGCCACCTTCAAATGTCCATTCCCAGCTAGTAATGTCACCGCTTGACATATCCGTATATTGAACTGTACCTTCACCGCACATCTCAGTTACATCTGATGAGAAATTGGCGGTCACGCCTCCGCATGAAGCTTGTTCTATTCCGTTTGACTCAAAATAGTTAACAAAGGTTTGTGTATTTGAGATTGGCCACATGTCATTTTCAACAATATCGTGGTTAGGAGCAATCAAAATATAAGTTGGTGAAGCTGCAATACCATAAGTGCTTGTAATTTCATCACCATTGCCCTCAACACCACTTATGGTTGGGAATTCGATACCGAATTGCTCGTCGAACGCAATACATGCCGCATTATTATCTCTATCTGATATGCTTATAATGAAAAGATCAGATTCATTACAACCAAATAAACCGTAAGCCTCGCTTATATAGGGAGCGGTGCTTATACATGCAGGTCAGTTAGCAAAAAAGAAGTCAATACAAACATACTGGCCTCCATCCAAAATAGAGAATAAGTTGTGCTCAATGCCATCAGTATCGGTCGCTGTAAAATCAACAGCAACAGTTAATGGTGTTTGAGCAATACTGAATGTTGTAGCTAACAACAATCCAAGAAAAAGAGTAATTTTTTTCATATTGCTTAAATTAGTAAATAAATAATAGATGCTGGGAATAGAACAAAAGTAAAATAAATATCATTCAAATTCAGAGATCTGAATATGTATAGATATTATTAATAAAGAATCTAAATCAAAGAATTGATTGAATGACATAAGCCTTACTTTTATTGATATTTTGTACTTTTCCAACTTAAAAGTAATTCATGTTAATTCCTTTTGATTTTATTTTCTCCCAGTTTCTATCATCGGAGAAACTAATGTCTGCTGAACCATATGGTTCAGGTCATATTCATAAAACTTATCAAGTAAAGACAAATAGTCAGCAGGACTATATCTTGCAAAAAATAAATCATAAAATTTTTACTAATGTTCCAGCTTTGCAGGATAATATTGAAAAAGTTCTAGATTATTTGAAAAAACGCAAAGATGATTTTGATAATTCCCTTAAAATGATCCTGCTAAAGAATGGAAAATCATATTATTTAGATGCTCAAGGTAATTATTGGCGGGCTTTTATATTTATACCCGATAGCAAGACTTTTAATAAAATTGCATCTTCCGATCTGGCATATGAGGGAGGAAAAGCATTCGGGTCCTTCCTGTATTCATTGCAGGATTTTCCGGTGGATACCTTATATGAGACGATACCTGAGTTTCACGATCTAGATCATCGAATGAGTCAATTTGAACAAAGTGTTAATAATGACACATTGCAAAGATTGAATGAAATAGAAACTGAAATTGAGTTTGTCAGCTCAAGGGTGTCAAAGATGAGACGGATTTTAGAACTGGGAAAACAAAATAAAATTCCATTGCGAGTAACACATAACGACACAAAAATTAATAACGTGCTGTTTAATAAGGATGACAAGGCCATTTGTGTAATTGATCTGGATACGGTCATGCCCGGCTACATCCACTACGATTTTGGGGATGCCATTCGAACTGGCGCTGCATCAGCAGATGAAGATGAAACGGAGTTGTGTAATATGTTCATCGATCTCGAACTTTTCGAATCCTATTCAAAGGGTTTTCTGGAACAAACCGTGGAATTCCTGAATCAAACAGAAATCGATGAACTATACTTT
>PKSW01000391.1 GCA_002869465.1 Marinilabiliales bacterium | reverse complement strand
CTCAATTATCTGATGGAAAAATCTTCTTTTTACGGACATTTGTTTCAAGAAAACCGGATTGACATCCACGCCATTAAAAAACTGGAAGACCTTACGCAAATTCCGGTTACAACAAAAGATGACCTGCAGAACAGAACAGATGATTTTCTATGTGTTCCAAAAAGTGAAATTGTTGACTTTATTACCACTTCAGGAACAATGGGTGAGCCCGTAACTTTTGCCATGACCGATCATGACCTTGATAGACTGGCATACAATGAATACATTTCATTTTCATGTGCAAACACCACAAGTGACGATATTTTTCAGCTCATGGTAACACTCGACAAACGTTTTATGGCAGGCATGGCTTACTTTTTAGGCTTGAGAAAATTAGGTGCAGGAATTATTAGGATTGGACCGGGTTTGCAGGAGCTACAATTTGAATCTATTCGGCGCTTTTCTCCTACTGGTTTGGTATCAGTTCCTTCTTTCATACCGAAATTGATTGAATACGCCGAAAAAAATAATATTGATTATAAAAATTCATCCATTAAAAAAGTTGTTTGCATTGGCGAAGCCATCCGGAATCCAGATTTTACCCTGAATACGCTCGGGAAAAAAATAACCGATAAGTGGAACATCAAACTATATTCCACCTACGCTTCAACAGAAATGGGAACGGCATTTACCGAATGTGAGGCAGGGAAAGGCGGACATCATCACCCTGAAATGATCATTGTTGAATTTCTGGATGAAAATAACCAACCGGTTAAAGAAGGAGAAGCGGGCGAAGTGACCATTACCACGCTGGGTGTGGAAGGAATGCCTCTTTTAAGATTTAAAACCGGCGATATTTGCTACCACCATACAGAACCATGCACATGCGGAAGAAATACGATGAGACTGGGTCCTGTGATCGGCCGGAAACAGCAAATGATCAAATTTAAAGGAACTACACTTTACCCTCCAGCCATTTATGACCTGTTGAATGAAATTGACTGGATTCAGAATTATATCGTTGCAGTTTCAACCAATCAACTGGGTACGGATGAGATACTTATTAAAATTGGATGCGACAAAGAATATGTACAAGCTGAAAAGATAATAAAGGATCATTTCAGGGCCAGGTTAAGGGTAGCTCCGGAAATTAAATTTTATGATCCTGATGAAATTTTAAAACAACAGATGCCATCCAATAGCAGAAAACCTATTATTTTTATCGATCGTAGAACCACTTAAAATTTAATATCATGAAAAAATCACTCGTAATTTTACTGGCAGCGTTCCTGGCTGCTGCGACATCATTCGGACAGAAATCCGATATTTCAAATGCCAAAAGCTGGACATGGCTGGGCATTGATTATACCCATTGTTATTTTATCACATCCATGGATTTTATTGATGCGGACGATCTGCTCAGTAAAACAAAAGCTTGGAACAACCTCGTCTATACTGAAAGAGAAAAATACATCGAAAAAGCGCTGGAAGGCAAAAATGTTACTTTTTCAGCAGATATGATCAAAGACATGAATATGGAGATTGATATGGAAAGTAGGATCACCAATGATGAATCTCTGTATAAACACCTGGATCCAACTCAGGCTGAACAAATTGTAAGTAATTACAAAATACCTGACGACCTGTCGGGAGTTGGGCTTGTTTTCATTGCTGAAAGTTACAGCAAACCCGAAGAAGCAGGAGCCTACTATGTTACTTTCATAGATTTAAGCACGAAAAAAGTGCTCAGTACTGAAAGAATGACGGGTAAAGCAAAAGGCTTTGGCCTGCGGAATTATTGGGCATATACTTTCTATAAAGTGTTGCAGGAGATAGGTAAAAAATATGAATAGCATTTAATTCATGCAGAAGTTACTTTTAATTGTTTTAATAATATTAGTTCATATGATGGGCTTGAGCCAGTCATATGAACTAACTGTTAATATTATTGGCATAAATGAAATTAAAGGCTCGCTGAGAATAGCCATCTTTTCAAATCCTGAAAATTTTAAAGATAAGGTCAATCCTGCAGATTCGGCTATAATTGAAGTAACATCCAACACAACTTCCCACACTTTCAAACTCAATCAAGACATTTATGCTATCGCTGTCTATCATGATGAAAACAATGATAAGCAATTGAATAAGCGCTCATTGGGCATTCCAACAGAAGGTATTGGGTTTTCAAACTTGACATCAAAAAGAAAGCGTCCGCCTATTTTTGAAGAATCTTCTTTTAGCTTAGCAACTGATACTACAGTGCAAATTCCACTTTTCTATAATAAAGAATAAATTTTCTTAAACAATTTGTCGCACTGGTTGTTTTTTGGTCAAATACCTTGATTGATCGACCAAAAAATAGTTTTTATCATTAAATTTGGCGTTTACTATCAAACTTATCATAAAGTGAAGAATGTTCTCGTTGTAACTTATTCCCAATCAGGGCAATTGGATGATATTGTAAAGAATGTGATCCATGAAATGAGGCTTGATAAAGATGTGCATTTGGATTTTGAGACCTTGAAACCAGAACCGGAATTTCCATTCCCTTGGCCCGACATAAGATTTTGGGATGCCATGCCTGAATCCGTAAGAAAAATTCCGGCAAAACTCAAACCTCTCCAGTTTGATCCCACTAAAAAATACGACCTGATCTTACTCTGATACCCCGTTTGGTTTCTAAGTCCGCCCATACCTTTAACAACATTTCTAAAATCGGATGCAGCTAAAAAAGTGATGGCAGGCATACCTATCATAACAGTAATTGGTGCTAGAAACATGTGGGTAAGTGCACAGGAAGACATTAAAAGGATGATTTTAGAAAATAAGGGGATATTAACAGGCAATATTGCCCTGCACGACCGCCATCAAAACCTGTTGAGCGTAGTAACAATTATCTATTGGCTGATGACCGGGAAAAAAGACAGATACCTGGGTATTTTTCCAAAACCCGGCGTTTCGGATGAAGATATCCAACAAGCCACAAGATTCGGAAAACCCATTCATATGGCACTAAGTTCCGGGCGCTATGAACAATTGCAGGATGACCTTCGTCAATTGGGTTCAGTCGAACTTTCACCCGATATTACATCCATTGAAACCAAGGCAAAAAGGATATTTTACTTTTGGTCCGGTTTTATCCTAAAAAAAGGTGGACCCGGAACAAAGGAACGAATTCCGCGTCTTAAAATGTTTAAATGGTATCTGTTGTTTGTTATCTTTGCCGTTTCACCAATCGCATCATTGGTATTCTATCTGACCTACCCATTATTTTATTGTAAGATCAGAAAAAACATGGCGTACTTTAAAGGAGTGGATTTGAGGTAAAAATTGAATTTTGGATGAATGTTTATATAAATAAGATTGAAAAGTTTCTACCGAACGACCCGGTATCAAATGATGAAATGGAACAATACCTGGGATTGATCGATGAAAAATCTTCCATTAATAAAGGACTGATCTTACGAAGCAATCAGATTAAAACCAGGTATTATGCACTGGATAAAAATGGAAATCCTACACATACAAATGCAGAACTCACGACATTAGCCATACAAAAATTGTTCGATGATGATTTTTCTCTGAATGACGTTGAGCTTTTAACCGCTGGAACTTCATCTGCCGATGCTATTCAACCATCCCATGCACTCATGGTTCATGGCAAATTGGGTGGCTCTGACAATATTGAGGTCATGTCGGCCCACGGCACTTGCAACGCTGCGATGCAATCACTCAAATACGCTTATATGTCCATTTTAACATCTCAGGTTTCAAATGCT
>PKSW01000411.1 GCA_002869465.1 Marinilabiliales bacterium | reverse complement strand
GCAAGAAGCAATTATTCCTTTAGGAAGCTATGGAAGCCAGACAAACTTGAAGATTCGAATCACGGGCACAACTGGTTCAAACTGGCATTCTGATATGGCAATTGATGATTTCTCTATCAGCGGAGGAAGTGGTTCAGTACCAACTGCAAATTTTATAGCTGATATTACAGATATTTTGATTAATGAATCAGTTAGCTTTAGTGATTTGTCAGCAGGTAATCCAGACACATGGTCCTGGGTATTCCCAGGTGGAACGCCATCAAACAGCACTCAGCAGAACCCAACAATTGTTTACAATACCACTGGTATTTATGATGTCAGTTTGACTGTAAGTAATTCTCAGGGAACAGATTTTATAGTTAAAAACGGATACATTACAGTGTCTGCCCCAGCTCCAATTGCTGACTTTACCTCCGATATTACGACGGTTATGATAAATGAATCAGTTCAGTTTACGGATTTATCAGCAAACAATCCGGATAACTGGTCCTGGTCATTCCCAGGAGGATCGCCATCAAGTAGTAATGAACAGAACCCATCAATTGTTTATAATACTCCTGGTAATTATGATGTCAGTTTGACTGTAAGTAATTCTCATGGTACAGATATTATAACTAAAAACGCATATATTACAGTGGGTAGTCCTGCTCCAATTGCTGACTTCACCTCCGATATTACAGCTGTTATGATAAATGAATCAGTTCAGTTTACTGATTTGTCAGCAAACAATCCGGATACATGGTCTTGGTCATTCCCAGGAGGTTCACCATCAACTAGCACTCAGCAGAATCCAACAATTGCTTATAATACTGCAGGTATTTATGATGTAAGCTTGACAGTTACGAATTCAGAGGGAACTGATGTTCTTGCCAAAACAGCATATATCACTGCTGCAGTTCCTGCGCCAATTGCTAACTTTTCCGCTGATATTATGACTGTAATGATTAATGAACCAGTCCAATTTACAGACCTGTCAACAAATAATCCGGAGACATGGTCCTGGTCATTTCCAGGAGGTTCACCATCATTTAGCGTAAATCAAAACCCTGTTGTTATATACGATACACCTGGAATGTATGAAGTCTCTCTTACTGTTTCTAATGCAGGAGGTAGCAATACCAAGACAGTAAATGAGTATATTACTGTCTTGGCAGAGACAGTTGGATATTGCGACTCTTACAGCCTAAATTTTTCTGATGAATATATTTCAGTTGTAGCTATTGGGAATATCTTTAATGTTTCTGGAGGGTCTTTCTACAGCGACTTTAGTGATCTTGTATTTAATGCAGTTTCAGGAACATCATATGATATTTCATTAACGGCTTGGAAGTCTAATCCATCCAGAAAAGAATCCTGGAGGGTCTGGATTGATTATAATGCGGATGGAGACTATAATGATCCTGGTGAGCTTATTTTTTCAACTGATAGAAAGCGTAATGCAGTCTCAGGAACATTTACCGTACCACCTGATATAAACAATTCCACTAAAATGAGAGTCGCAATGGCTTATAATGAAACCGTTATGGATCCATGTGAAATTATTTCATTTGGTGAAGTAGAAGATTATTCTGTGAGTATTTCAACTCCAATGCCTCAGCCTCCCGTTGCAAACTTTATTGCGGCGACAACAACAATTACAGAAGGTCAAAATATTCAATTTTCAGATTTATCCAGTAATAGTCCAACCTCATGGCAATGGACATTTGAAGGAGGAAATCCTGCAATGAGTACAAGTCAAAATCCACAAATAGAATATATCACTGAGGGAACCCATGCGGTCACTCTAACTGCAACAAATGCTATTGGTTCAGATACGCACACTAAATTGGACTATGTAGTTGTTACCCAAGCTGGCACTGCATCTTACTGCCCTTCACAAAGTAACAGTAATGAATTGGAATGGATTGAACAAGTTGATATTGGATCGTTCAGCAATCCTGTCGGTCCTTCATTTTATACCGATTTTACAAATACGGTGAACATTAACCTGGCTCCGGGAACTTCAAATGATATTATACTTACACCGCATTTTACTGGAAATCCGCAAAGGGAATTTTGGAGAGTTTGGATAGATTTTAACCAGGATGGGGATTTTGATGATGCTGATGAAACGGTCTTTACAGCCAACAATAAAAAGACAGTTGTAACTGGTACACTTAATGTTCCTACCTATGCATTTGGAGAAACCAGGATGAGGGTATCGATGAAAAACGGAAGTTCACCAAGCCCTTGCGAATTTTTTGCTAATGGTGAAGTAGAAGATTACACGGTTAATTTTAATGGGGGTGGTTTTACGTCAAACAACCTATTTGAAAATGATAAATTATTTATAATACCTAACCCAAATAATGGAAATTTCGAAGTAAAGATTAAAGAAGAAATTCAGTTAGGTTCGAAAGTTATGATATTTAATATGAGTGGTATACAGGTTTTTTCCAGTGATATAAACACTACTTCAATACACTTGAATTTAAATTACCTGGAAGATGGAGTATATCAGCTTGTAGTAATTTCAGAATATGAGTATTATTATAGTAAATTAGTTATAAGGTAATAATTATTTTAGGTCCACAGAGAGCTACGCCTATTATACGCTTTCTGTGGACCAATTGCCAGTATTCACTTTTAGTGATAATATTATATTTCAGATAATCATTTGTTAAATAATAAGAATAAATCTTATTTTTGCACGGCAAATGCCCAGGTGGCGGAAATGGTAGACGCGCATGGTTGAGGGCCATGTTCCCGCTAGGGAGTGCAAGTTCGATTCTTGTTCTGGGCACAAACGCATAATAAGTAAGATTCAGTCTTTTGCCCAAGTGGCGGAATTGGTAGACGCGCTACATTCAGGGTGTAGTGACCGAACGGTCGTGAAGGTTCGAGTCCTTTCTTGGGCACCTAATAATTTTATAAACCCTTATAAGTTAAAAGCTTGTGAGGGTTTAAATTTTTATAAGTATTAGTAGGGGTGATGGATGAGGAAATAAAATGATCAAAATCATTCTTAGTCGACCTTAAACGTTTTTTTCCTTTAAGAGAAGATCTCTATTCTTTACTTTTTGATTGTAAAATCATGATTCTTAGCAGAAGTGAATTTAATCTGGCTATATATATTATTCCCAAATAAGTGAACGATTCCAAACAAGCAATTGGGTTTGAAACATATTTTTGCTACCTTGGTAGCATCTTAACTTTGCAAGTCCTAAATGTATGAAAAAACTGGTTTTATTCATAATCATTGGTTTTATCATATCAACGCTTTATGCCCAGGATACAACGAGTTTGTCAGTTGAAAAGAACAACAAGCTTTTTTCGATAGGCTTTATAACTGGATTCAACATTGATTATATAGAAACATGGAGTGTGGGTTTGTCACTTTCCGGAACATTTAAAAATAATATTGGCCCGTATTTGGACTTTAAGATTGCTTCTTATAATGAAGCTGAAACTGACGTAACACCGAAAACCAATACCACCAGTTATATATGGCATTTTGGCCTTGCAATTGCCGTCAATAGATTATTTAGGCCCTACATTGCTTTTGGCATGAAACATAATAAATACAGTTTCTCGGGTGAGCAATATACGCCCTGGGAGAATTCATTAAATACAGCCATCGGATTTAACATCGGGAGTAAAAAAAGTGTTGTTGGTTTCCAGGGGGGAGTGGAGATAGACTCTGATTATACAAGTTTAAATATAAATGGTATAGCAGGTGTTGCCGGAATAACCATTAATTTTTGGTAATCAGTAAAAGAAATATCATTTTAAATTGTTAT
>PKSW01000376.1 GCA_002869465.1 Marinilabiliales bacterium | reverse complement strand
GTAGGGCACATCCAGGTAGCTTTTGGTACACTATAGTTATTTGCAATGCGGTGACAATACTAGGTTTAATCGCAAATATAGGCCTGACTATTGTTGTTCCCGATTATAGTACAGCATTTTCAGAAACAATACTTTGGGTTAGTATCGGCGTATTATCAATAATAGGAGCAATCTTTGGAGCAAGAATAGGAAGGCGTAAAATTAATCAGCAAAATAATTGATATTGAGCATTGTTATAAAAGCCGCAATGAACTATTGTTTAATAATAAGCAACTTAAAAGAACACGGCATATGAAAACAAAAAAAGTATTAAAATATGTGTCAAGGATATGGGGCATTATTGTGACTTCATTATGGGTATTGATATTTGGCGTTTTGATAGGTGAGAAACTTATTGAAGAAGGTTTTACATACCTAATAGAAATCTCAAAGAATCTTTTTAACTGGCATGATGATCCGACAGGATTCTTCATTACATATCTGATCGGATACGCAATTATATGGTGGAAACCTCTTTGGGGCTCAATCATAATCATTTTTGCGAGTACTATGTATGTCATTATCGCTGGTTTTGACGGACCGCCAATATTTGCAATTCCTGCATTTTCGGTAGGTCTTTTCTACTTAATTTATTCGATCACCCTCACAAAGAACAAAATAATTTATAGTGCTAACTAAATACTTACAAATGAAAAACCTCGTCATCATTTTAGTAGTTGTCCTAATTTCAGCTTCAAGCTATGGCATAGGAAAGAAGCACTCCTATTCAGATACAACTTTTAATAATATTGAGTTTGAGGAAATCACCTTTATCCTTGATAAGAGGACACAAGACACCCTTCAAATAGAAGGGCTTTTAAAACAAAAGACATTCATTGATGGGATCCCCTGTTACGGCAGCATAAGTTTTCATATGGATTGGAGGTTAAAAAACTTCACCCTTGCCGGCGATCATATTTTTGGCAATCACCTTTTTCCGAAAGATACTTACGTTGGAATCTGTATTGACAGGTTCTCACTTGAGGCAGGTCATTTCAAAACAATTGGAGGAGATACAGTAAACACATGTCGATTCAAATCCAACCAGATAATTAATGGTCTTACGTGCGATGGTGAGGAAGTTATATTTACAACAGAATGGAATTTACGTGCTTGTATATTAAGCGATGATGATACCATAGCAGGAAATTTAATAGAAAAGGGTACACTTGCTAAATTTGATGAAAATGGTAGTATCTGGATTTATTGTTTATACGACCCAATTATTCAGGGTCATCACTGTTTGGGTACAAATTATAAATTCTGGATGGGAGGAGGTGGTATTTGCTTTTATCCAAATGGACAATTAAAATATTTTAGACCAGTAGATGATGTGGAAGTTCAGGGTGTATGGTGCCGATCATCTTCGATGACATGGGGAATATCACTTTATGAAAGTGGAAAACTAATGAAATGTTCATCTGCCAAGGATCAAACAATTGGAGGTGTATTCTATACGAAAAAAACTACCCTTGAATTCGATGAAGACGGAAATGTAATTAACTCAAAGTAAAATTAAATATTTGATGAGCCAACTAAATATAACTAATATATCCTGAAATGAAAAAGCTAACTTTATGTCTTTCTTTGTTAATATTCTCAAACCTGATTCAGGGACAACAACAGTGTTCTGATCTAATATACCTTTTAGATGGAGATAGTATTACTAACTGCTGTATTACAGATGTAGAAGTTGGCAATCGAGTAACTTACTTTAAAAAGGGTAAGTTTAAGACTATTGAAGCTGTTGCCATTTATAAAGGCGGTCAATATCTTGACCTGAATAATTATAAGTATTTTGAAGATCGTGAAGAAGTGACTGATGATTCCCGCAATGAACTCTACAAAGAGCACGATTATAATTATTATCAATCTTTATATAAAAATGCCACGGTTCAGAGAAATATTGGAATAGGTTTCACTTCTCTTGCTGCTGCATTCGCTATAGCTGGAGGCCTTTCTACGCTCAATGACAATGGATATACATCATTGGCTCTTATTGGCATTGCTACGCCAATATCTTTAGCAATAGGAGCTCCACTATGGATTTCCGGACACAGGAAAAGAAACAATAACAAAAAGGCAATGGATAAAATCGAAAAGCAAATGAATCTAAGTTTCAGAACTACGAATAATGGGATGGGATTAGTTCTCAATTTTTAGATTTCTGCAAAATTCAAACTTTCCTATCAAACACGACAAATTAAATTAATGTAAACAGGGAATTACTTATATCTAGGATTGATTATTATCTTCGAAAAAAATCTTATGCCAAATGATCAAACAATTTTTCATCATTTTTTTTATTTCCTTTCCAATCATTACTTTATTTGGGCAAACTCCCATATTCACGCACCAGGACTCAATTCGCGGTACTATCACAGAGGAAAGAGCATGGTGGGATTTGACATATTACCATCTGGAAATTACTGTACATCCTGAAGACAGTTTGTTCAAAGGTCAGAATGCAGTTTATTATAAAGTTTTAGAACCAAAACAATTAATGCAAATTGATCTGCAACCACCCATGAAAATCACCCAAGTGGAACAAAATGGTACAGAATTGGATTTTTCACGGGATGGCAATGCATATTATATCGTTTTAAAAGCGCCTCAAATTAAGAATGCTATAAATAGTGTGACGATTAGTTATGAGGGACGTCCAAAAGTAAGCCTCCGCCCACCATGGGATGGAGGTGTTAGCTGGAGTAAAGATAAAAACGGCAATGATTTCATTGCTACCTCATGCCAGGGAGATGGTGCCAGTTTGTGGTGGCCCTGCAAAGACCATATGTATGACGAGCCTGATAGTATGCTCATGAGTTATACTGTTCCAAAACATTTAACGGCAATTGGGAATGGGCGGCTCAGGGGAACGGACATCGATAAACGCAAAAAGACCAAAACTTTCCATTGGTTTGTTTCCAACCCGATCAATAACTATGGCGTTAATTTAAATGTGGCAGATTATATCAATTTTTTCGAAGCGTATAATGGAGAAAAAGGATTGTTGGACTGTGATTATTATGTTCTAAGCTACAATTTAAGTATTGCTATTGAACATTTTAAGCAGGCATTGCTTATGCTGGAGGCATTTGAATACTGGTTCGGCCCCTACCCTTTTTACGAAGATAGCTATAAATTGGTGGAAGTCCCCTACCCGGGAATGGAACATCAGAGTTCTGTCACCTATGGCAATGGATATGAGAATGGATTTATTGGCAGAGGTGATATCAGCCACTCGGGTTGGGGAGACAAATTTGATTTTATCATCATCCATGAATCGGGACATGAATGGTTTGCCAACAGTATTACTTATAAAGACATAGCCGATATGTGGATTCATGAGAGTTTTACTGCTTATTCAGAAAACCTCTATGTCGATTACCACTTTGGGAAAGAAGCGTCCAGTGAATACGTAAAAGGAACACGATTGAACATAAAAAATGACCGGCCCATCATTGGCTATTATAATGTGAATTATGCTGGTTCTGGTGATATGTACCCAAAGGGCGCCAATATGCTGCACACCTTACGGCAGATTGTTGATAATGATTCTGTTTGGAGGAGTTTACTGCGCGGTTTGAATGAAGAATTCTACCACCACACAGTGACTACTCAACAAATTGAAAATTACCTGGACGAGCGAATAGATGTAAACCTGGCTCCTTTTTTTGATCAGTATTTGCGAGACGTGAGAATCCCTGTATTTGAATACGCTATTATAAAAGGTCAATTACAATACAGGTGGGCAAATGTTGTAGAAGGTTTTGAAATACCCATCTT
>PKSW01000225.1 GCA_002869465.1 Marinilabiliales bacterium | reverse complement strand
CTTGTAAAAACACCCATTACATTCGCAATATTATTCGCGCCCAGGCTGTATGCGCCAAAAGCACCGACAACTAAAAGGCCATATCGAATATATGAATCACGGTAGAGAATATGTATACTCGTTTTTTTTGCGAATTTCTTCACAAGCATGAAAAGCAAGATAGCGAATATGCCTCCCAAAATGGGTCCGGATACCCATGTGCTGACAATTTTCGTTAAGGTGCTTAAATCAGTGGGATTATTTGTATAAAAGTTCCAACCTATGATAGCTCCAACTATAGCCTGTGAAGTGGAAACAGGCAAACTTAATCGTGTCATCCAGTAAACCGTAAGTGCGGCCGATAATGCAACCGTAAAAGCTGCTGCCAGTGTAGAAACACTTCCCAGCTTACCTAAGGTATCATTTGCCCCTGCACCCTGAACAACAGCACCAATTATCACAAAAATACTGGCAACGATAGCAGCTGTTTTAAACCTGATCATTCGCGTACCAACAGCCGTACCAAAAATATTGGCCGCATCATTCGCCCCCAACGACCAACCAAGAAATAATCCGCTGGAAAGATAAAATAGTACGATCATATACTCATTTTCAAAGCCAGTATTGATAACATATCAGCCAAACCTTCTGCTTTATCAGAAACAGTTTCAATATGCAATGCAAAATACCTGAGGTGAATCTTCTGACTCAATTGCAAATCTTTCATTTCATGAAATAATTTCCGCTTGATGTTCCTTGAAATCTTGTCAGCTTCTTTCTCATAAAAATATACCTTCGACAACATTTGCTGCACTTTTAAAGGTTCTCTGAAAAAAGCACGACAGGCTGGAAAAACAGCCATGGCAGCTTCTGCCGAAGTTTCAGCTAACCGAATATATTCTTTTTTTAATTCTTTTGGAATAAAAGGCAATTCATCATCAAATTGGTATAAGTTATCTTTTGATATATCTATTATTTCATCAATTTTATCAAGCATACTTTCGATATCGCTTACTTTTTGGGGTAAAATTGAATGGCGGTAAAACTCATCATCTATTTTTCGCTGTAATTTATCTGCGGATGCTTCAAGTCGATTAATTCGCTCAATCTTATCAGCAAAGCTTGCTTTCTCGTTTTTAATATAGTTGATAACGCCTTCCTTAAAAACAAGAACACCCTGCTCAACCGTGTCGATAAAATTATCAATATCAAACACCACTTGTTTTACATTTTTAAATAGCAAAGACATAGATTACAGAAATTAAATTTTTTCAAAGATAGCACAAAGCTGTTTCGGATTTTTACTAACAGAGTTCAAGTAAAGTTGCAAATAAAATGTGTAAAGGTGAAAACAAAACCTATGTGTTTGATCTTCTATTACTTAAAATTTTTCTTGTAGTGTTAAAGATTGCGTTATGAATGAAGATGTGTGTTCCTAATAGTATTTTGTATAGTATGATTAGTGGTTTATTTATTCTGTTTTAAGCTATTGAACATTATTTTTGTTTTATATTCTATTTTATAAAATTGTATCTTTATTACAAATTAAATTAATTAACCTTAAAAAATATCGTATGAAGAAAATGTACTTTTATTTCAAAATTGTTGTTGCTGTTGCAATTTCGTTGACTGTTTTAACAAGTAGTGCGAGCGCACAACTCTACATTAACGAGTTTATGGCAAGCAACGATGGTGCATTTCCCGGCCCACAGGGAGATAATCCGGACTGGATTGAAATTTATAATGCCGGTGCTGAAGCAGTTATGCTTGGCGGTTATTATCTTTCTGACAAACTGGATGACCCGGAAGCCATGTACCAGATTCCATCAACTTACCCTGATTCAGTAACCGTTGAACCGGGCGGATTTATCCTGTTTTATGCAAATGATGATACTGCCTGGAGTGTGCTTAACACAAACTTCAAGTTAAGTGGTGGTGGTGAAAATGTTGGGCTTTGGAACTCTTCTATGGAAGTGGTTGACCAAATTACTTACGAAGAGCAAACCACAGATGTTTCTTACGGACGCTATCCTGATGGAACTGATGATTGGTTTTTTATGACCAACTATACGCCTGGTGCAGCTAACCAAAGCCCGGCTCCAGCCGATGTAGTGTTGTTCATTAACGAATTCATGGCAAGTAATGATTTCGCATTCCCCGGACCACAGGGAGACCATCCCGACTGGATAGAAATTTACAATGCCGGTATGGAAGCAGTCATGCTCGGTGGATATTATTTATCAGATAAATTAGATGAACCTGAATCCATGTACCAGATTCCTTCAACTTATCCTGATTCGGTAACGGTTGGACCTGGTGAATTCATATTGTTTTATGCGAATGATGATACAGCATGGAGTGTACTAAATACCAACTTTAAATTAAGTGGTGGAGGCGAACATGTTGGATTATGGAGCCCCGAACAAGTGTTCCTGGACAGTATTACCTATGGTCCCCAAATTGCTGATACTTCTTATGGCCGTTACCAGGACGGAACTGATAACTGGTATATGATGGCTGATTATACGCCAGGTGCAAGCAACACCAATCCGAACGTAGGCCCGGCTGATGTTATGTTATACATAAACGAATTTATGGCCAGCAACGACTTTGCATATCCGGGCCCACAAGGCGATCATCCTGACTGGATTGAAATTTACAATGCAGGAGACGAGGCAGTAATGTTAGGCGGCTATTATCTTTCTGATAAATTAGATGTACCTGAAGATATGTACCAAATCCCTTCAACCTATCCGGATTCAGTAACAGTTGAAGCTGGTGGCTTTATCGTTTTTTATGCTAATGATGATACCGCATGGAGCGTGCTGAACACTAACTTTAAATTAAGTGGTGGAGGCGAGCATGTTGGCTTATGGAGTCCTGAACAAGTGTTACTGGACAGCATTACTTATGGTCCCCAAATCGCTGATACTTCTTATGGAAGGTTTCCGGATGGAAGTCAGTTTTGGTATATGATGCCTGACTTTACGCCCGGTGAAGCAAACCGCTATGTGGATGCAGTTAATGAATTGGAAATGAATGCATCATTGAAACAGAATTATCCAAACCCATTTAGCTCATTTACAAATATTGAATTTAACCTTAACGAACCTGATCACATAACAATTACTGTTTATACAATCAGCGGATCAATTGTTTCAGTGCTTGCTGATCAACATTACAATACAGGTAATCATAGTATTCAATGGAGTGCTTCGGAATTACCTTCAGGATATTATTTATATAGCATCCAAACTTCAACAGGAACTGATATCAAGAAAGCATCAATTATTAGATAATAGTAGTAGGCTTCTATAAGCAATAAGGCTGGGATATTTAAATCCTGGCCTTTTTTTATCCGCTTTTAAAAGACCTTTCCACATTTTTTACAGTAAACAGCATCCGCATCCTGCATGCCTGTTCGGCAGTGGGTGCATGTTTTATCAGAAGCTTGTTTTTTTGATGATATTTTACTCATCTCAGTTGTTATTATTCCCGTAGGTACTGCAATTATAGCATAGCCCGTAATCATAAGTAAGGAGGCCAATATTTGTCCTAAAGGTGTATTCGGGGCCATATCTCCATAACCAACAGTTGTTAAGGTTACGATAGCCCAATAAATGGACTTTGGAATACTATTAAACCCGTTTTCAGGACCTTCGATCAAATACATCATCGAACCAACAATAACCACGATGGTCAAAACCACTTCAAGGAAAACAATAATTTTCGCACGGCTATTCCTAAGGGCAGTTTGTAATGTATCCGCTGCGCCAACAAACCTTGCCAGCTTTAATACCCTGAAAACGCGAAGCAACCTCAATATCCTGATCACAACCAGATAATGCGATCCCACAAGGAATACACTCAGATAAGACGGTAAAATGGCCAGCAAATCTATGATACCATAAAAACTAAAAATATATTTGAGCGGTTTGTGTGCCGTATATATCCTTAAGAAGTACTCAATTGTAAAAATGATGGTAAATGCCCATTCTAATATATAGAAAAATTCCCCGAGTTTCTCGTGATATGAAGCTACACTATCCAGTAACACTACAATTACACTTAACAGAATAGCAACTAATAGAATAACATCAAAAGCCTTACCGGCAGGTGAGTCCGATTCAAAAATGATATTTCCCAGCTTTTTTCGAAAACTATTTTCGGTCATACTTCCATGCTTTATTACAAGCGAAAATAACGAATAATTAAAACTTTATAAATAATATTCGGTAAATAGGGATTGTTATTTTTAATCATTTTAAATTGTTTATTACATTTGCAAAATAATTTAATCTAAAAAACCATGAAGAAAATTTCAATTTTTATGTTAACCCTCGTTTTAGGATTTATGTTTGTGAATTTCACTATCGAGAACAATAAAGTGCCTCAGGAAGAAGTTAAAACAGAAGCAGTAACTTATCACGTACCTGATGACGTGCAGCAGATAATTGACAAATCTTGTGTTGGCTGCCACAACAGTGACTCAAAAAACATTAAAGGAAAAGGAAAATTACAATTTGATGAACTTGCTGATCTCAAATTGCATAAACAAGTTGGTAAACTTGCTGATATTGCTGAAGTTGTAAATGAAGGTGATATGCCGCCAAGTAAATTTCTCAAGAGTAATCCAGACCGTGAGCTAACATATGATGAAAAAGTAAAACTTGCTAACTGGGCTGCTGAAATGGCGGAGAAGCTAGCTCCTTCAGAATAATCATTTTACAGAAAAATGCCACTGATGAAAATTGTAAAACTTCTTATACTAGTTCTTCTCATCGCCGTTGTTATCATTCAGTTTATTCCAAATGATAAGCCTGAAGTAGTGCTAACAAATGAAAATGACCTGATCTATAACAATCAACTCCCCGAAAACATCCGTGTCATGCTGAAAGAAAGTTGTTATGACTGCCATTCGAATGAAACTATTTATCCTTGGTATAGTTATGTGGCGCCGATATCGTGGCTTGTTGTAAGGGACATAAAACTGGGCCGGGATGAGCCTAATTTTTCTCATTGGGAAAGCCAGAGCAAAATAGATAAGGCGAAAAACCTGGACAAGATCATTGACGAAGTAACGGATGAAAATATGCCCATGCCGATTTATACCATCATGCATGCGAAAGCTAAATTAAGTGACGATGAGAGGCAACTTTTAGCTGAATGGGCTGAAAGTTACGCTGAAAGTCTTTTTGAGTAATTATATAAATTCCAATCAATAGAAAAGGCTGGCACCGTTGGTGCCAGCCTTTCATTTTTTATTGAATTCCTTAATTTATCT
>PKSW01000224.1 GCA_002869465.1 Marinilabiliales bacterium | reverse complement strand
TTGGCAGGAATGATCTCATTTAAAAGGTCTTCTTTTCTGTCGATCGGATCATTACACTCGGTAACAATTGGATCTTCGAGGTTGTTTTGCGGCAAATAAGTAAGCAGTTTGCGTATCAGCAATATGCCTTCATTCTCGTCTTCAGCAATAAAATGTGCCACTCCGGATTTTTTACCGTGCACATCCGGTCCTCCCAGGTCTTCTGTAGAAATATCTTCGCCCGTAACTGTTTTGGCTACTTTAGGACCTGTAACGAACATATAACTATTTTCTTTGCTCATCAATACAAAATCGGTAAGGGCAGGTGAGTAAACCGCACCCCCAGCACATGGGCCAAATACGGCAGAAATTTGAGGAATAACTCCGGAAGCCATAATATTACGCTGAAAAATTTCGGCATAACCTGCCAAACTCCTAACGCCTTCCTGTATGCGTGCACCCCCACTATCATTGATACCAATTACTGGGGCGCCTACTTTCATCGCCTGATCCATTATTTTACAGATCTTTTGGGCATAGGTTTCTGAAAGCGAACCTCCGAAAACCGTAAAATCCTGCGAAAAAACATAAACGACACGTCCATCGATAGTACCATGGCCAGTGACCACCCCATCTGTAAGATATTTTTCTTTATCCAAACCAAACTCGGTGGTACGGTGGGTAACGAACATATCATATTCCTCAAAGCTTCCCTCATCAAGCAACATGTTGATACGCTCCCTGGCCGTAAATTTTCCTTTGTTATGTTGGGACTGAATTCGCTTCTCACCACCTCCTTTTTTTGCTTCTTCGCGTTTGTTCAGGAGATTTTGGATGTTGTCTTCAATGGTCATTATAATTGCATTTATTGGTAATTACTGGTTACGATTTGTTGTTGTCTTCACAAAACTCGGTTAAAACACCAAAAGTTGATTTGGGATGTAAAAAGGCAATGTCGAGGCCTTCCGCTCCTTTTCTTGGTTTCTGATCAATCAGACTTACCCCTTTTTCTTTCGCTTCGCTCAATGCATTTTCGATACCATCAACTGCAAATGCTATATGATGGATGCCTTGCCCGCGCTTTTCAATAAATTTGGCAATGGGTCCTTCTGGACTGGTGCTTTCTAACAGTTCAAGTTTCGTTTGCCCTATTTTAAAGAAAGCAGTCTTTACTTTTTGATCTTTTACTTCCTCAACGGAGTAACATTTTAAGCCTAATATATTTTCGTAATATGGAATGGCTTCGTTCAGATCATTCACTGCAATTCCAATATGCTCTATATGAGATAGTTTCATAATAACTAATTTACTGTTAAAAATTTCACAAAAGTAGCCATTAATTTTGTTTTAAGAAGTTTATTCTCGAAAAATCACCTTACGATCCTGAAATTTAAATTCCTTATGAATAAATCACGCTTGTTGATAATTTTTTTGAAACAGGGGGTACGAAGCCTACTAATAATAAACACCTTTTAAAGAAAAAAATTTAAACTACTCTATTTCATTGATTTACTGAATCTTGTGTGTTGTTTTTATATCCATCAAGTATAGGTCAATTATAAAAAATATCACATTTTTCTTGACTTTTGAATTTTAATTTCTATATTTGCGGAGGTTATTTACAAGTTTTTAACAAAAAAATATTGTTTTTTTAAAAAACTTGATTAGATTTGCCGCTCGTTCTTCAAAATTCAGATTCCAATTCTGAAGATAAGCATACAAGCACAAAAACACAAGCACAATTCAATTTCTGAAAAACAATCCTTCCAAGCTCTAATTTTACATTAGGTATTTTTCCAATTATTTGAGGCAATACTTTCCAAGTAAAGGACCAAAGTCAATTCTATTAAACTGGTCGAATTCCAATTATTGAAACAAGCTTTTCAGGCGATAAAAAATTAAAAAGGGAAATAATTAATTATCGAGCTATGAAAAGAATTTACCATTCCAAAGAAGAAGTTCCTTCTAATTGTATTTCCAATTTGATTTTTAAATCGGTATTGTAATTCAATATCGAAATTCATTATTAAAAATAATTGTTATGAAATACAATTTACTTATAACATCATCATACATCAAGTTTACTGAAAGAGAATCTAATTTGGTTACTCTACAAATACTTGCTACGAACTTATTTTCAAAAGAAATTTAATTGACTTTAATTATTGAGCTATGAAAAATTATCTACTCAATTTCGATACAGGAAAAATCAAAGAGCTAAAAAAGTTTATGTTGGTCGCAATTTTATTTATTGTTCCAACGCTATTTTCCTTTGGACAAAATAGAACATCATCAAATACATTTGATACACAAGAGATGTTAGCTGGTGATGATTGCCTTACAATTACTTGCCCCCCGAACGTAAACATTTGTTTTACAGATCAGGGTGCTAATTATCAAGGCTATGCAACTTGGGATCCACCGGTCGTAAGTAATACATGCTCAGGAGGAAGCGTTGGCGATGGTTTTTTAATGGCATTTGAGTTAAACGAACAACAGCTCTCAGAAGAATGTTGGGATTTTTATTATGTTCAGCGTGTTGCTGTTCAAGGTGGGTATTTAAAACTTTGGTCTAGTTCAAGTTCCGGTGGTGATGGTTCTCCTTTTGTAATCACCCCATATTTATTTCTACAACCTAATGCTAGATCTTGTATTGATATAGACTACGCGGGTGGTGATTACAATGTTGAGTTCTGGCTGGTTGATGAAAATAATGTTGAGACCTTGGTTGAAACTCGAGCTGTTCTTGCCGATGGCACGTTTGAATTTTTTACCGATAATGCAGTAAGCGGCACCTACAGGCTTAAATATAGGTTTGTAATTACCGGAAGTAATCCAGGCAATGGTAACACTGTTGACAATATATGTGCTGATGGAATATTGGCAGATGATGCTTGTGCAGGAGGTATCGACCAGGTTGTAACCGGTCCTTTACCAGGATATTATGAAGTAGGTTCGCATGAACTAACTTATACTGTAACTTACACCCCTCCAGATGGAGATCCTATTGTTGCTTCATGTTCATTTTGGTTATATGTTGAAGGTGTTGTAGCCACAGCAACCCATGAAGATGCACTTTGTGGGCAACCAACTGGCTCAATAACTATTACAGGGACTTCATATCAAAACCCTGATACATATCCTTATACGGCCAATTACTATTACACTCTTGATAATTGGGATACAGAAGTTGCATTTGGATTTGGAAGTACATCTGCTACAATTAGTGATTTATCAGCTGGAGATTATTCAATCAGTGTAAAAGATTATGGATTAGCAGGTGATTGTGAAATGTATAATCCTCCTCTTGAAATAACCATTATAAGTACTCCATTACCAAATCCTACCGCAGTTTCATCAAATGTTACTTGTTATGGTGCCAGTGACGGTACTGTTACGGTTACAGTAAGTGATGGAGTATCCCCATTACAATTTAGTTTAAATGGAGGGTCTACATATCAAGAAGAACCTACATTTACTGGATTAGGACCAGGAACATATACTGTTACAGTATTAGATGCAAATAGCTGTTCGGCTGTTTCAAACCAAGTAACAATTACTCAGCCTAACGAACTAATAGCTTCTTCTTCTTACGACCCAATTTTATGTTATGGTGAAGCAACGACTGTAACAATCTCAGCTACCGGAGGAACCCAACCTTATACGGGTACAGGTGACTTCTCTCAAACTGTAGCTGATGGTACAGTGGACTATACGGTTACTGATGCTAATGGTTGCTATGATATCGTTTCTGTGACACTAACTCAGCCAGATGCGCTGACTTGTTCTGTCGTTCAGGACAGCCCCGTAAGTATCAATGGTGAGGAAGATGGTGAAGCTACTGTTACTCCTACAGGTGGAACAG
>PKSW01000321.1 GCA_002869465.1 Marinilabiliales bacterium | reverse complement strand
TTGGGCCATGTTTCTATCACCACCACAGAAATTTATACCCATCTCGACAGGGAAGATCTCCGAAAATCGATCATGCAATTTCATCCCAGGAATATTGACTAAATAAAGAATAGGTCACAGGCATATTTGACAAAACTCAATTTTTACAGTAAATTTATAGAGAAATTTTACTGCTGTGCCTAAACCTATAAAACTGATTTCTACGCTTTTCCTTCTTTGTCTATTATATCAGTTTATTGTTATTTCGCCATCGTATTGTCAAACAAAAACATTAAACCCACCCCAAAAGCTGCAAGATTTAAATGCACCTGTAGTTTTATCTGCAATAAAGGATTCAAAGGGTTTTATGTGGTTTTACACGCTATACGGACTTGTACGTTACGATGGATATAGTTTTAAAACTTATAGCAATGATCCATATGATAGCACTTCCATGCCGGGAGTTATGGGTATTTCAACAATGATTGAAGGGGCAGATGGTAAAATCTGGCTGGGAACTGCTCAAAACTTACTGCTTGAATTTGATCCCGTTACGGAAAAGTTCACACCCTACCCAATGGATTCAACCATCAGTGAGAATTACAGGAACTGGATTTCTACCATGTATATGGATCATGATAATAATTTGTGGCTTGGCTTACAATATGAGGGATTATATAAGTTTAACCCGAAAGAAAAAACATTTAAACTGTACAGGCAACAGACAGCCGAACCTATTCATAACAAAGACTTTATTACTTCATTTATTGAATTAGATAGCAACCAGATGCTTTATGGAACATGGGAAGGATTGTATATGCTAGACAAACTTAATGATAGTATCTATCCTTTTAAATTGAACGGTTCCCTTCCCAATGGATTCGGCAAAGCCACATTCTCATCCTTGCTCAAAGATCCAAACGGAGATATCTGGATGGGATCAAATATTGGACTTTTCAAGTTTATACCCGATAGGGATACTATCATATGGTTCAATACTCAACCTGATAATTCGCCAAATCTTTGGAGTAATATGATCCAACATTTGTATTTAAATCCTTTAGATGGAGGACAAACAATTTGGATTGTTGCCTGGAATGGAATAGATAGAGCAGAGTTTAACAATATAGATATAAATACAGGAATTGTACAGCGATTTATAAACCAGCGCGAGAAGCCAGCAAATGTTTACGACTACTTTATCGACGATTCAGGCCTATTATGGATGGCAACGGACAATCAAGGGGTGTTTTTTATTGATTTGAAGGACAATCCTTTTCAACATGATAATATTATATCCCCAAAACCGCAAGAGGATAAGTTTTCTGGAAGCGCGTTTTTTTATGACAGCAAAGGTGATTTTTGGGTAGGAACAGGACAGGGTGGTCTCTTCAGATACGATGTGTCGGGTAAACTTAAACAGAGGTATTTAAATTTACCCGGTTCAATTTTTGAATTTCCTACCATGATTTATGACATATTGGAAGACAGTAAAAACAATGTTTGGATTTCATATTGGGCAGATGGTGTATACCGTTACAACAGAAAGACAAGCAGATTCAAACGCTTTGACATGCAACATCCATTGGCAGACGTGCCTCTGAGCAGGGCATCGGAAATACTTGAAGACTCATTTGGTAGATTATGGGTTGGCTCTTTGGCGGGTCCATTTTATACTGATTTGGAACAAGAGAATATTGTTCAACTTAATCGTGTATATGATCCTGTACTAACTCATTCACACGTTCGTTCTATTTGCGAGGATATAAAAGGTTCAGTTTGGGTTACTACCGATAGGAACGGTTTGTTCTGGCTGACACCTGAAAATAGAGACTCGCTAAAATTCATTAATTACATGCATCAGCCAGGTATTGATGGAAGTATAAGCAGCAACGAAATTATGAGCGTATATTGCGCTGATGATGGCACATTATGGATTGGTACCAGTAATGGCCTGAACCGCTTTGACTATGAAACAAATACATTCGAATATTTTAGTTTCAAAAATGGTTTTGATGCGTATTTTGTTTATTGTGTACGAACAGATAATGCAGGAAATGTTTGGGTGTCGACCGAAAAGGGGATTGCCCGGTTTAAGCCGGATGCAGAAGAAGGGAAAAAGTTTAAGCTATTTTCTGAACGCGATGGTTTACCCATAGATAAAATTTATCCATATCATTTCGATAAAGCTAAAGATGGCCGCTTTTATTTCGGTGGTGAACGGGGATTTGGATTGGGATATTTCAGTTTTCACCCTGACAGCATTAAAGACAATACGCTTGGTCCTCCTGTGGTCATTAGCAGTTTTAAAGTTAAAAATGAAGCCATCGTGCTCGATACGGCTATTCCTTATAAAAAACAGCTAAACCTGCGTTACGACCAGAATTATATCTCTTTTGAATTTGCCTCACTCGATTACAACGACCCCGAAATGAACCGCTATGCTTACAAGCTTGAAGGCCTGGATGAGGATTGGGTATATACAGGCAACCGCCGCTTCGCCAGTTATACGGGGCTTCCACCGGGCAGCTATGTTTTCAGGGTGAAAGGTTCAAACAACGATGGCTTCTGGAACCAAACCGGTGCAAGTCTGACAATAACCATTGGCTCACCTCCATGGAGAACCTGGTGGGCCTATCTACTTTATTTCATCATTACCTTTGGCATTTTATCGATTATTATACGTTACTATCAAAGGCGACAGCAACTACTGCTTCAACTTGAACTTGAGCATCTCAACGCAGAAAAATTAAAGGAATTAGACACATTAAAATCTAATTTCTTTGCCAATATTTCTCATGAATTTCGCACACCTCTCACACTTATTCTTGGCCCTGTTCAAAAACTCCGCCAAGTAATCAAAGAAAGGATAGTTCATAAAGATCTGGATATGATGGAGCGAAACGCTTATCATTTAAAAAAATTAATTAATCAGATCCTCGACCTCTCAAAACTTGAAGCGGGCAGATTACAATTAAAGGTTTCAGAAATAAATATAGTCGATTTCGTGAGAAGTTACATCCAATCGTTTGAGTCATTATCCAGGCAAATGAACATTGAATTTAATTTTCAGTCATCAGAAGATAAGATCAAGGTGTTTATTGATAAGGAAAAATTGGAACAGATCATTAACAATTTAATTTCAAATGCATTTAAATATACTTCTGATGGTGATAAAATACAGGTTTCAATTCGTAAAGAATTATTTCCAAAGTCAGAGAACAGTGCAGTAAAAATTGAAATAACTGATACGGGAAAAGGAATCAGCCAGGAAGATATCCCCTACTTGTTCGACAGGTTTTACCAGGCAGGCAACAATGAGGAAAATTTTGGGGGAAGCGGAATTGGCCTTACATTGGTAAAAGAATTGGTAGAATTGCACCATGGGATCATTCATGTTTCAAGCGAATTTGGGAAGGGAACCATTTTCAATATATATTTTCGATTAGGCGCTGATCATTTGAATGAAAATGAAATTATTAAATCTCAAGTTCAATCTGAAAAGGTAGAACTAAAAAATTCTTCCGCCGATGAAACCGAAAAAGTAATTCTGGCTGAAAAAGAGCAGGATGATGTGGACTTTGGAGTTCCTACCCTTCTTATCGTTGAAGATAACGCTGATATGAGGGCATATATACATGGGCATTTCAAAGATTTATATCAAATTGTTGAGGCTGTCAATGGAAGAGAAGGATTTGAGAAAGCCGTTGAGTACATTCCTGATATGATTGTTAGCGATGTGATGATGCCTGAAATGAATGGCAATGAACTGTGTAAACTTTTAAAAGCAGATGAACGCACAAGTCACATCCCTGTCATTTTATTAACCGCTAGATCATCAGGTGCCGATAAGATCGAAGGCCTTGAAACCGG
>PKSW01000193.1 GCA_002869465.1 Marinilabiliales bacterium | reverse complement strand
TGATGATGGGAAAAATAATTGGCATCGCATTGGTAGGACTGACCCAGTTTTTCCTCTGGATTGTGCTCACAGGTGTTTTTCTTGGCATTTTCCAGGCGGGTGTATTTCAGGGTGGTATGCAGGAAAGCTTCATGCCTTTCAGCCAATCCAATCCAATGGTTGAACAATCCATGACTGCTGATCCTCCAGTTCAAATGGATGAAATCACTATGGTCACTGAGATCATAAGTGGTATCAATTTCAAGGTGATGATCTTCAGTTTCATCTTTTATTTCCTGGGAGGTTTTTTATTATATGCTTCACTTTTTGCAGCCATAGGCGGAGCCGTTGACCAGGATGCCGATACCCAGCAGTTTATGTTGCCTGTTTCCATACCTCTTGTTTTTTCTGTAATGATGGTGGGCGTGATCATCAACCAGCCGGATAGTCCGCTGGCATTATGGATGTCACTCATACCCTTTACTTCCCCTGTTATCATGATGATGCGCATCCCGTTTGGTGTACCCATGTGGCAAATATGGACTTCAGCAGCCTTATTGATTTCCGGTTTCATTGCAACCACCTGGCTGGCAGGAAAGATCTACCGCACAGGCATTCTCATGTATGGCAAAAAAGTAAATTATGCCGAAATCTGGAAGTGGTTAAGAAACAAGTATTAGTCGCCGAACCATAACTTTACATCTAATTTTTTGAATATCAGAAAGAAAGCAATTGCACGATTTATTCTATATAAATTGTTAATTCTCAAATAATATTCTATTTTTGCACCCTCAAAAAATTGAAGTAAAATCATAAATTTTATAATCAAATGCAAAACAGAGGAGCCATCAAGTTTTTTGCCATCGCTTTTGCTTTAGTATGTCTGTATCAGCTTAGTTTTACTTTTGTTACAACAAGAGTTGAAAGAAACGCTAAAGAATACGCAGTTAATGCCACTGCTCAGAACCTGGCAGACGAGCTTGCAGGGAATGATGAGGTACTAAGGAATTATTACCTGGATTCAATTGCCAAATCAAGAGAAAATTACTACCTGGATAGTATTTCTAATTTAGTTATTTACGACATTCTTATTGACGAGTACACCTACAAAGAAGCCAAAGAAAGAGAGTTAAACCTCGGGCTGGACCTCAAAGGTGGAATGAACGTAGTACTCGATGTTTCCGTTGGCGACATTATTTATGCCCTTTCTGGTAAAAGTGACGACCCCGTTTTTAAAGAGGCTCTTGCATTAACTTACCAGAAGAAAAAGAACAGTAATAAAGACTTCGTGACCTTATTCGGAGAATCATTCGAGGAAGTGGATCCCAATGCACAACTGGCATCAATTTTCCTGTTTGAATTCCGTGATAAAGGCATCACCACCAACTCAACCAACGAAGAGGTGCTGGCAGTGATCAGGTCAGAAGCAGAAGGTGCTATCGACAGGTCATTCCAGATTCTCAGAACTCGTATCGACCGTTTTGGTGTAGCACAACCCAATATTCAGAAACTGGCTACCAGTGGACGTATATTGATCGAGTTACCGGGTATCAAAGATCCGGAGCGTGTGAGAAAATTATTACAGGGAACAGCGAAACTGGAGTTTTGGGAAACCTATAAATTCTCTGAAGTATACCAGTATTTTGATGAAGCCAATGCCCGTTTGCGTGCCGAAGAAATTGTTGAAGACGATATGGCCTCCGACCCTGGAAGCACCGAAGAAGCTGCTGAAGAAACAGCCGCTGAAGGACAGGAAGCTACTGAAGAAACAGCAGGCGATGATCTTATGGATGCGGTAAGCGACACCACTACAGATAAATTACTCGAACAGTTGGAAAGCGACACCACTGCTGCTGATGATATGAACTTCCAGCAATATGCCAAAAAATTTCCATTGTATGCTTACCTGATGCCATCATATGTTCAAAATGAGAACGGACAGACATTCCCTGCACAAGCAGCCAGAATGGGGGTTGCAGCCATAAAAGACACAGCACGTATCAATCAAATGCTGCGATTGGTTAAGGATGTTTTCCCTAGGGATATGAGACTCGTATGGACTGTTAAACCTGATCCTTCACGTCCTGACGTGCTGGAATTAGTAGCTTTAAAAACAACCCAGGGAGAAGCTGCTCTTGGTGGAGATGTAATTGTTGATGCCCGTCAGGATTACGACCAGAATGGTGGCGTAGCCGTGGATATGCAAATGAACTCTCAAGGCGCAAAAGTCTGGAAAAGAATTACAGGCGAGAACGTTGGAAGACAAATCGCCATTGTACTTGATAATTACGTGTATTCCTATCCCAATGTTAATGACGAAATCCCTACAGGAAGATCCTCCATTTCAGGAGGCAGCATGACACTGGAAGAAGCACAGGATCTGGCCAATATTCTGAAAGCCGGAAAATTACCAGCCCCCGCTAAAATTGTTGAGGAAGCTGTTGTGGGTCCTTCGTTAGGTCGTGAAGCGGTTACCGCAGGTATGAACTCATTCATCCTGGCATTCATTATGGTACTGGCCTACATGATCGTTTATTACAATCGTGCAGGATTAGTTGCTAACCTGGCACTTATCGCCAACATGTTTTTCTTATTTGGCGTTTTGGCATCACTTGGTGCAGTACTTACTTTACCTGGTATGGCCGGTATCGTGTTAACACTTGGTATGGCAGTGGATGCCAACGTAATTATCTTTGAACGTATTAAAGAAGAAGTCAGGGCAGGTAAAGGAGTCCGGCTGGCCATTACCGATGGATATAAAAATGCCTATTCAGCTATTATTGACGGCAACGTAACAACGCTCTTGACGGGTATTGTGTTGTATATTTTCGGTACAGGTCCTGTTCAGGGTTTTGCAACTACACTGATCATTGGTATTATTTCATCATTATTTACAGCCATCTTTATTTCAAGGTTGATCTTTACCTGGATGCTGAATAAGAATATGAAAGTTAGCTTCAGTAATAAATTTACCGCCAATTTCCTAGCCAATGCCAGTTACAATTTTACGGGAGTGCGCAAAAAAGCGTATATCATTTCGGCTGCACTGATCATCCTGAGTGTTGGGTCCCTTGCTATTAGAGGTCTTAACTTCGGTATCGACTTCACGGGTGGCCGCACGTATGTAGTGCGCTTTGACAAAAATGTGGATGTTGAACAGATAAGAAAAGATTTAACGGCAGAGTTTGAAGGCATGATACCTGATATTAAAACCTTCGGTTCCAATAGCCAGATCAAACTGACCACAAAGTTCATGATCGACAATGATTCAACGTATGTGGATGCATTGATCCAAAAGAAACTGTATAACGGACTTTCATCCTATTATACAGTCGCAATTGATTACACAGAGTTTTCAACCGATACCGAAGGTGAAAATAAACTGCTGGGTATTTTAAGTTCACAAAAAATTGGACCGACCATTGCGTATGACATCCGCACGCGTGCTATTTATGCGGTGGTATTCGCGCTGCTAATCATCTTCGTGTACATAGCCATTCGATTTAAAAAATGGCAGTATGGTCTGGCAGGTGTGATCGCACTTTTCCACGACTCGATCATAGCACTGGGTATGTTCTCCTTATTCTATGGTCTCATGCCATTCAGTATGGAAATTGATCAGGCATTTATAGCGGCTATCTTAACAATCATCGGTTATTCGATTAATGATACGGTTATCATTTTTGACCGTATCAGGGAAAACACCCACCTATTCCCAAGGCATAGCTTAAAAAGAAATATCAACGAGGGTTTAAACAGCACATTGGCCCGTACAATTAATACTTCTGGAACCACATTGGTTGTATTGCTGATCATTTTCCTGTTTGGGGGTGAAGTGATCCGAGGATTTATATTTGCATTGCTGATCGGTATCCTGGTAGGTACCTATTCATCACTGTT
>PKSW01000228.1 GCA_002869465.1 Marinilabiliales bacterium | reverse complement strand
CTGACAGTAGATTTAGCGAGGTCTTCTGCTTTTCTGCCATTGAGTTTAACCATAAGTACAAAAGCTGATTTCCTTTCTACAACAGTTAGGATTGCTCCTTTGTTATTTTTCCCTACTATGGTATCAATTTCCCAATCACCAAATCGTTCTTTGTTGTCTACAACCATGGGTCGTAAGTCAATAGAAGTTCTGTTTTTTATCATGTGATTAGGCTTTCCTCTTCCATACTTTCTTCTGCGTGTCTTTTTTCCTGTACGAAGGTTTTTATACAACTGTCCTCCATTCTCTTTGTCCTGATAAATAAATTGATAGATACGCTGATGAGAAACCATAGGGATGTTATGCTTATTACAGTATCCTTTAATTTGCTCTGGTGACCACTGTTGTGATTCCAGTTTTTCATGGATGAGTTTTTCCATACCTAAAGTGAATTTCCGGTTGCGTGCAAAACGCTCCTTCCTGTCGTTTGCTATCTGCTGAGCAACGACAGGATCGTAGCTCCCCCATTGTCGTGCATTTCTTTTTAGTTCACGTGAAACCGTACTCTTATGAATGCCTAACTGATCTCCAATAAAACTTAATGAATGACCAGCTTTGTGAAGTACTTTAATCTGATGCCGTTGTATACTCGTCAGATGTTTATAGGTCTTTTTCATACAACAGATATTGTGAAGAAAACAACTCAATTGTTCTACTTCATATGAATACTATCTGTTGCACTTACTAATTGAATTTACATTGCAGAATTAACTCTTGAACCCATCAAAACTTATGTCGCGCTAATGTATTGTATGCTAAATAAAATTTGGCCGACCGAACATAACAACTCAAATCAAATATTATGAAGAGTTGAAGATATTTTCGCATACATAATAGGAAACCTCATTGAATAAGTAACAATGGAGATAATTTATTTAGGTAGTCTGAGATTGGGATATTCTTTTAAAAATTCTTTATCAAATTTTTTCATTTTCAGATGTAGTTCCTCTTTATATTCATTTTTACTTTCCCTGTCATAAGAATATTTTTCTTCCATCTCTATGTCCAACCTCTCAAATTCATCATAAAGTTTTGTAAACTTTTTATAATCCTCTTCACTAATGTCTTTTTCAAATTTCTCATTCTCATATTCGAATGATGATATGTTTGCATAGACATTTAATGCTTTTTTGTAAACACTTGCCACATTTGCAGCATCTCTTTTTGGCGAATCACATCCAGAAATAATAAACGATAAAATCAATGTAATTCCTAAAATGAATTTTATTTTTCTCATAATAATTTCATTTAAACCATAATGTTCGCATGATTAATGATTCTAATACTATTTGGGGTGTGAATTATTTTTATGTAAATTTAACACAATTTCTAAAATAATTAATGATGAAAAAAAACTTGCTCTTGATTATCATAGAAGAAGTTTTAATTGAAGGACAAGTAAGGGATGGTTAAAAATATAAAGATTGATAAACTTATAATTGTGATTGAGAGTATAGGATTTTGAACTTTACTTCAAATAAAGATTATACCATATTAGAGAGTATGAATGACGACAATAAAGAAGTTTTAGTCTATTATGTTATTAGGAATAGAATTATTATCATAAGGAGTTAATAAAAATGCTGTGTCAGAAGTAGGTCAAACCGGATCAAATACAGTTCAATAACCAAGTTTTTTTACGCTGTTCCAAACATAAATTTTATTTATAAAAAGGGTCATTATGGATTCAACTTAAATTATATTGACGATTATTTATAAAAATAGTTAATATTAAATAATTTACTCATCATAAATTCAACTAGTAAATGACCACGTGCATAGCTGCACTATTTTAGTGATCATATAAAATAAAAGACGATATTCTTAATTTTTAGACGTTTCATAAAAATGAAAACAAAAGATAGAAAATTAGGCGAATTAGCAGCTACAGCCATTTGTGGCAACGATATTAGTTCTTCTGTCCTCTATGTCTCGGCGCTATCGATACTTTATGCCGGTAAATATGCCTGGATTACCTTAATTATTGTTGCCTTTGTTTTATTTCTTTTCAGGAAAATATATGCAGAGGTTGTTTGTGCTTTGCCCTTAAATGGTGGCGCATATAATGCGTTATTAAATACAACCAGTAAATATATAGCTTCTTATGCCGCGACATTAACTATTTTATCTTATATGGCTACTTCGGTTATTTCTGCAAATGAGGCCATGCGATACTTACATGGCTTATGGACCGCAGAGCCTGTTATCCTTTCAACAATTTTACTGTTGATTTTTTTTGCATTATTAGCCATTTTGGGAATCCGAGAGTCATCAAAGGTAGCTACGGCCATATTTATTTTTCATTTAACATCAATGGTGCTTTTAATCGGCTTTGTTTTTTATTACTTATTTTCATTCGGCTTTGGGACCCTTTATGAAAACTGGAACTTACCGGTTGAAGGCAGTATTAGCACAGCTATATTCCTTGGATTCTCTGCATCCATGTTAGGAATTTCCGGATTCGAAAGTTCTGCCAATTATGTTGAAGAGCAGGCCAGGGGCGTTTTTGTTAAAACGTTGAAAAATATGTGGGTTATTGTGAGTATTATTAATCCGCTTATGGCGTTTCTTGCTATTTCAATAATTGCGATACCCGAAATTAAAGAGCTACATAGTGACGTTTTATTGTCACAAATGGGAAAAATTAGTGGTGGAAACTGGTTGGGCTGGCTAATTTCTGTTGATGCCGTTATTGTACTCAGCGGAGCAGTCTTAACTTCATTTGTTGGGGTCACCGGTCTGCTTGAGAGAATGACTCTTGACCGGATATTACCTCCTTTTTTCCTAAAGAAAAATAAACGAAACAGTTCGTATCGCATTATTATTTTATTTCTGATTATTAGCATATCCGTTCTTCTAATCTCAAAAGGACGTGTAGAGGTATTGGCCGGGGTTTATACAATTTCGTTTCTATCCGTTATGGGATTATTTGCCGTCGGAAACATCCTGTTAAAAGTTAAAAGGAGTAAGTTACCACGCCAATATAAAGCCAGATGGATTTCCGTAATAATAGCCATAATTAGTGTGCTTATCGCACTTGTTGGTAATATTTCAATGGAATCTTCTGATCCGGAAATGCAATCTAATTTTGTAATATTTCTTGAGTATTTTATACCTGGTATTATCTTTGTCATCATTATGCTCAATCGTTTAGACTTATTGCAATTCCTGCTCAGTCTTCTTAGAAACATATTTGATCCGATACGAGAACTATTCCTGAAAATGCATGTTTCGATAAATCGCACCATTGACAGGATTGGCTCCCAGGAATTTGTGTTTTTCACCAGGGGTGATAACATCAAAAACCTAAATAAAGTAATGTTGTATATTTTGAAAAACGAGAGCACAAAAAAGTTAAAATTGGTTACCGTTATTAAAGAGGAAGACTCCAATAGAAAACAAATAATTGACAATCTTAAGAGAGATATTGATTTTCTAAATAAAGAGTATCCTGAAATTTCGATTGAATTTAAAAGTCTTAACGGCAAGTTTACCCCGGAATTGGTCCGCAAACTTTCAAAAGAATGGGACATTCCTATTAATTTTATGTTTATAGGTTCTCCGGGCGATCATTTTCCATATCGGATTGAAGAATTAGGTGGTGTAAGGTTGATAATATAGCTACGACCACTAACAAGTATAAAAATAATTGCCAAGATCTTAGTAAATTCAATGGTTGTAGATAACTTCAACCTTCCTGTAATTTGCTGGCATGAAACCTGAAATAGGCTACTATTCTTATATTTAGGGTCAAGCAACTATCAATTTTACATACTATCGAATGCTGTACTTATGTTGTGCCAAGAAATTAAAAAAGCCAGTAAAGTATTGTTTTACTGGCTTTAATG
>PKSW01000275.1 GCA_002869465.1 Marinilabiliales bacterium | reverse complement strand
TGGTATTTATCAAACGTTAGCTCATCGCTCACATAGATAAATATGAAAATGAATGTAGTCAGGCCAACGGCAAGTGCGGCGATATTCAAGAAAGCATAAAAGGGACTTTTCGTAATATTCCGAATGGCGCTTATCAGATAGTTTTTAAGCATTTTATGTGAATTAAAAAAATGTCTTATTATTTTACATTTTCTGAAAGCACTTGTCCATCGAATAAATGAATAATACGATGGCTGTACTCAGCATCTCGCTGTGAGTGGGTTACCATGATGATGGTTGTTCCCTTTTCATTTAATCCGGATAGCAGCCTCATCACTTCGTCACCATGTTTTGAATCAAGGTTACCGGTAGGCTCATCAGCCAGGATAAAATGGGGTTTTGAGACTACAGCACGGGCTACAGCTACACGCTGTTGCTGCCCGCCTGATAACTGATTTGGATAATGCTTAACACGGTGTGCAATCTGCATGATTTCTAGCGCTTCATGCACTTTTTCCTTGCGCTCTTTAGCACTCATTCTGAGATAGATCAGCGGCAATTCCACGTTTTCAAATACATTTAGCTGATCTATCAGGTTAAAATTCTGAAAAACAAAGCCAATATTGTGCTTTCTCAGCCTGGCTCTTTGTCTTTCGCTATAACCTGCCACGTTTTCATCCAGGAAATAAAAATCACCTTTTGTAGGTGTGTCGAGCAGACCCAGTATGTTAAGCAGGGTTGATTTTCCACATCCCGAGGGGCCCATAACAGCTACAAATTCTCCTTTTTTTATTTCAATGCTGATGTTATTTAAAGCGGTGGTTTCAACTTCATCCGTTCTAAATACTTTGGTAAGATTTACTGTTTTAATCACGATCGTATATTTTAATGGTTAACATATAATTTATTCGTATTTTAAGGTGTTGACGGGGTTGGTTCTTGCAACAATATAAGCCCTCGAATTGGTGATCAGCATGGCGATTGCAAAAGCAGCCAGTGCCCCTATCACAAAACTCAGCGTATCTATATTCATCTGGTAAGCGAAATAATTCAACCACTCATCTATTAGCAGATAAGATAAAGGCCATGCAATGAGGATGGCAATTCCTACCAGTTTCATAAATTCGACCGAAAGCAGCACCATAATTGATCCTTGTTCGGCTCCGAAAACTTTTCGAATACCTATTTCTCTAGTCCTTTGAGCTGCCATAAATGAGACCAATCCATATAATCCCAATGCCGCTATAAATATGATGATGGCTGTTAAGATCAGTGACAGATCTCCCAGCACTTCTTCATCGTTGTATAGTTGCGCCAATTCCTGGTCGAACCAGTTGTATTCAAATGGCCTGCCCTGTTCTTTTTCGTTCCATTTTGATTCGATAAAAGCGATGGTTTCTTCTTTGTTCTGATCAGCTACCTTAATAGCTACATATTTTAAAAAGAACACGATCACTCCCGGTGTTTCTTTGATATTCAGTACAAAAGGCCCAGCCGGTTCATGCAATGAAGTGGCATTAAAATCAGCGAAGACACCTATCACCCTTTCTTCGCCCTGGAGCGATCTGAATTTTTTACCAATGGCTTCCTCATTGCTTTTCCAGCCAACATGCCTCACCATCGACTCATTGATCAGCATTCCTTTTTCAGGGTCGGTTTTCATTTCTTCACTATAATCCCTTCCGGCAACTAGCTTTATTCCGAATGTTTCCAGAAAATCATACCTGATCACCAATGCCGGGTAAAACGACCATTTGTCTTCCGGAAATCCCTCTGGCCTAAATTCATGCGTATTGTGGGCCACTCCCAGCATATCGTCCATAGCGGTCACGCTTTGTATATTCGGATTCTGCAATAGCTCTTCTTTAAACGGTTCATAAGCTCTTGAAATCGTAGTACCACTTATCGGGATTATAACGATGTTCTCCTTATCAAATCCAGTATCGGCATTTTTAAAATAATTCACCTGCTCATAAATATGGAGGGTGATGATGATCAGCACGATTGAAATAACAAATTGGATAACAACAAGGGTTTTTCTGCCCAGCCCGCCTTTTGTGGCTTTGGACAGTTTATTATTCAATGCCATTATCGGATTAAAAACTGACAGATACAACGCTGGATACAAACCTGCCAGCAGCCCGGTTCCAATTCCAATCATCAGCAGAATTGCTGCATATACAGGTTGGATCAAAATGCCGATTTGCAATTCTTTTCCGCTAAAGTTATTGAGGTGCGGTAACAACAATTCTATGATGAACAGAGATACGAAAAGTGCTATTAAAGAAAGGATAACTGACTCCATTAAAAACTGGTATACCAGTTGTGAACGAAAGGCCCCAAATACTTTTTTTATACCAATTTCATATGCCCTGCCCGCAGAAGTAGCAGTTGCCAGGTTGATGTAGTTGATAATGGCAATGATCAGCAGAAATACGGCAATAACACCCAATATTTTTATATACGTTATATTGCTGTTTGGTTCTATTTCGTAATCTAATTTTGATTTCAGATGAATATCCACCAAGGGCTGCAAATAAAGGGTTACATTTTCCTTCTCCGCATCATAAAAATACTTATTGATATATGCAGGAAAAGATTTTTCCAGTGTTTTAGCGGTTCCTTCTTTCAATACTAAATACGTCCAACAGGGATTCCATACCCAGGTTCTAGGTAACTGCCCTCCATAAGGCTTTCGCATGGTTGAAAGCGAAGCCATAAAATCGAATGTAAAATGTGAATTATGAGGCACATCTTTAATGACTCCTGTAACTTTTAAATCCAGCATTTTTTCAATCCGTATAGTTTTTCCCATCGGGTTTTCATCCTTAAAATAGCGCTTAGCTGTTGATTCGGTGATCACCACCGAGTTGATCTCATCCAGAGCTGTATTGGGGTTGCCCATGATAAACTCGTGATCAAATATTTGAAAGAAAGTAGAGTCGGCAAAAAAGAAATGGCGTTCATTATAACTTACAAATTCATTATCGATCAGTGTCCTGGGTGCTTGCCGGTTAAAAACACGGGTTACATTTTGAATGATATCCGGATAATCGCTTTTCAATGTCCAGGCCACCGGAAATGGGCTGCTGGCCGAATTCTCTCCCACCCCTTCAAAATCGTACACATTGACAAGCCGATACGTGTTTTTTGCATGCTCGTGGTAACGATCGTAACTCAATTCATCAATGATATATAGCCATATCAGTATAAAGCTGGCTATACCGATAGCCAATCCTAATATGTTTATCAATGCATACAATTTATGCTTGATAAGGTTGCGAAATGCTATTTTAAGATAGTTTATCCACATATCAGCTCCTTATCATCTTATTCGGTTGTGCTTTTCTTTCTGAACATTAATGGAATTTCATGATCCGAAGGTGCACCAATCTCAACAAGCTCCCATCCCTTGTCATAATCATTGATCTTGTGTTTCAAAACGGTCACTCTGTCCTGCTTATCGTTGCCTTCCCAGTTGATCAATTCAACACGATATTTTAAGGTCTTTTTTCGGCCATTGATTCTGACATCGATCTCCACATTTTGTTCTACATCGATGTCTGGTATTAGTATAACAATCTCTCTCATGGTTTTATAATTTTATTATTCATATTTAATAGCATTCAAAGGGTCGGAAATGGCGGCCCTGTATGCTTTGTAGCTAACTGTGATCAATGCAATCAATAATGCCAACACGCCTGCAGCAATGAAAACCCAATATGGCATGGTAATGCGGTAGAAAAAATTTGAAAGCCATCGATCAAGGAAATAAAATGCCAGTGGCCATGCAATAATATTTGCCAATAGCACCCAATAAGAAAATTGTTTGGTCAGCATAAAAACAATACTACTTACAGATGCGCCATGTATTTTTCTGATACCTATTTCTTTCGATTTCTGCTGTGCCAC
>PKSW01000196.1 GCA_002869465.1 Marinilabiliales bacterium | reverse complement strand
TTAATGCACTCCCCTATGGACAACAAGTACAATTACCCCAAACACTTTGCCCGATTTTACGATACCATTTACATGGAAATACGCGATAGCGCAGATAAGGACTTCTTTTTAAACAACATAAGTGAAGCCCGGGGAAAAGTGCTGGAAGTAGGTGTGGGCACCGGCCGTTTTTTTAAAACCGCACTCATAGAAGGTGCCGATATATACGGCATCGATACCAGCAAGGATATGCTGGATGTATTGTACGATAAAATAGCCACCGAAGACCACTACCGCATCAGCCGGCAAAGTGTGGTGGATTTTACATTCGATTTCAAGTTCAATCTTATCGTTGCTCCCTTTCGTGTGATGATGCATGTGATGGAAAAAGAAAACCAGATCAAAGCCATCAATAATGTGTATGACCACCTGGAACCCGGCGGCACCTTTATATTCGATGCTTTCGTACCCGATCTGAAATATATCATCAAAGGATTTGCAAACTTTGTCGATTTTGAAGGGGAATACGAAGATGGAAAAATGCTCAAAAGAACGGTGTCGACCTCGCCTGACCTCATCAACCAAATTATTCTCACCGAATTTATACTGGAATGGGAAGATGAAGAAGATAAAATTCAACATGAGAAATGGACGGTACCCCTGCGCTTTTTCTTCCGCTACGAACTGGAGCACCTGATGGAACGGACGAAATTTGAATCGTACCACATACTGGGTGATTATAAAGGCCGTCCATTAAATGAAAAGTCGAAAGAGTTTATTGTTGTCTGTAAAAAATCCAAATAGACCAATATTTATGTAACTTTACTTTTTCAAAGCCATGAAAAGGGTATTTCAATTTATATGGACCCACCTCGAATTATTCTTCTGGATAACAGCCCTTGCCTTGCTTTTCATGGTGATCCCTGAAAACACACATTTCACCCTGTGCCCCATCAAAAACCTGGGGTTTGGCTTTTGCCCGGGATGTGGCTTGGGGCATGCGTTGCATCATTTGATGCACCTGAATTTTCGGGCATCGATCGCGGAACATCCATTGGGATTTTTTGCATTCATTGTCATCATTTTAAGAATATTTACATTATTTAAAAACCTTATAAAAACAGAGACTTATGGCATCAAAACTTTTACACCTGGTTCCCGGGGTTGAACCCAATGAGCTGATCTACCTGGAAAACATTACCAAAGACCTGAGCGAAGAGAAATTACAAACCTTTGCCACCTTCTATAATACAGAAAGAAAAAAATCGGATACCATCCTCATCGGTGCTGTGATCGGACTGCTGGGCGTTGGTGGTATTCAGCGTTTTATGATCGGCCAGGTCGGCATGGGCATCCTCTACCTGCTTACCGCCGGTTTATGTTATATTGGTACCATCATCGACCTGGTGAATTATAAAAAACTCACTTTTGAATTCAACCAGCAGGCTGCCAATACAGTGTACCAGGCTGTTTTAAGTATGAAATAGGAAAGCTGTTTAAAGATTTCCTTTAACTTTTAGTAGCTTTTCTTTTAAACAGAAAGAATAAGTAAGCGCTGAAAACCACGCTTGTGATCAGTTGCAGGTAGATCGGTGTTGAGATCAGTTCCGTATTAAAAACGGCAAAGCTGATCAATCCGAATTTCAAGATATAATACGCTATTTTGCTAAGTAAAATACTGACCAACATCACAGCAAATGTATTTTGCCACTTTTTACTGAGGGTGTAAAACAGCCATACGTTGAATACAAGTTCCATGGTCATGATCGCAGCTTTAATGGCCACCGGGTGGCCTGACATCAGCAATGAAAATACGGGCAGGGTAAAGGCGATGATATAGGCATTTCTTTTATTGGTATGCACCATGGCCAGCACCAGCATCAGCCGCATCGGTTCAATCAAATAGAGAGGAACACTTAAATAATGTGAAATGGTAGGCACAAAATAAATGAAGGCCAGTGCCACGATGTCAAAAAGGATGTTTTTGATTTTTTCCCTGTTCAGAACCAATGATGCAGCAGTTGTCATAATCTTTCCGTTTTATTTAGAACAATTTTCTTTTACGATTTTACTATGTAAAGAAACAAAAAATCATTGTATTTTTATCCAAGATTCTCATTAAAATTTTTCACTATGAAACGCAGGGATTTTATAAAGAAGACAGCTGGCGCCACACTTGCCTCCACTACTGCTTTAGTTTTTGGTAATTTAAACACCTTGTTTGCCATGCAAAATCCGCCAGAGGGCGAAACTTATGATATGGTAGCCGTGATGAATGGGGAACCCGAATTGATGTTCGACAAAGCCATTGCATCGATGGGCGGCATGGAGACTTTTGTGAAAAAAGGACAAACCGTAGTTGTAAAACCAAATATTGGCTGGGATACCAATGTGGCCAGGGCTGCCAATACCAATCCGAAACTTGTAAAAAGGATCATTGAGCAATGTTACAACGCCGGCGCCAGCGAAGTGTATGTTTTTGATTATACCTGCGATGAATGGACCAAATGTTACACAAACAGTGAGATCGAGCCGATGGCCAAAGAGGCCGGGGCCAAAGTGATCACCGGAAATTCAGAAAAATATTACCGGCCGGTGACCATCCCCGATGGTGTATCACTGAAAGAAGCCAAAGTACATGAATTGATATTGGATACAGATGTATTTATCAATGTGCCTATATTGAAACATCACAGTTCTGCCGATCTGTCCATTGCCATGAAAAACCTCATGGGCGTTATATGGGATCGACGTTTCTGGCACCGCAACGACCTGCACCAGTGCATTGCCGATTTTACCACCTATTGCCAACCCGACCTGAATGTGATTGATGCCTACCGCGTAATGATGCAGAACGGCCCCCGTGGTGTATCGGAAAGTGATGTAGTTACCTATAAAACCCAAATCCTGGCTACCAATATTGTTGCTGCCGATGCGGCGGCTGCCAAGGTATTTGGATCAGATCCGATCGATATACCTTACATCGCCAAAGCATCTGAAATGGGTGTCGGCACATATGATCTCAGCAAGTTGAACATCAACAGAATCAAGCTCTGATCGTATGACCTTCAAATGGCTTAAATGGCTGAGAGTACTTATTTCATTGGGCTTTCTGGTACTGATCACTTTTACTTTCATTGATTTTTCAGGTACCCTGACACCGAAATGGTACAATGGTATCCTCTATTTTCAATTTGTGCCGTCCCTGTTAAAATTCCTGAATCTCTTAGGGATCATGGCGACAGGATTTATCATTGTGCTCCTGCTGACCATTTTATTCGGCAGGATTTATTGTTCCACACTTTGTCCTTTGGGTGTTTTCCAGGACATCTTCAATTTTGTTTCAGGCAAATTCAAAAAGAGAAAACACCTCAATAAATTCACCAAACCACATAACTGGCTCAGATATGCTATTTTGATCCTTGTCATTCTTTCACTGTTTATCGGGCAGATTTTTCTTGTCAATTTGCTGGACCCATACAGTATTTATGGTAAAATATCTGCCAACCTGTTCCGACCGGTGTATTATTTCTCAAATAATGTACTGGTATTCTTCCTTGAGCGAATGGAGAACTTTTCACTATATCATGGCGACCTCAAAAACATTGGATGGTTCACGTTCGGGTTTGCTTTTTTTATGTTCATTCTTGTTGGATTTATGGCAGCCACAAGAGGGAGGTTGTTCTGCAATACCATTTGTCCCGTGGGAACTTTCCTGGGATTTATCTCCAAATTTTCTGTTTTCAAGATAAAGTTGAATAAGGTTTCCTGCACCAGTTGTGGTATTTGTGGATACGCCTGCAAGTCTGATTGCATTGACACCAAAAATAAAGAAGTCGATTTTTCAAGATGCGTGGGATGCCTGAATTGCCTTACCGTATGTCCGGCAGGTGGTGTTGAATATAAATTCGATTGGAT
>PKSW01000219.1 GCA_002869465.1 Marinilabiliales bacterium | reverse complement strand
CCGATTCACCTTCCATCCAGGCAGCTGACTTTATTGCATATATTGTTGTGTTCTCGCAGATCATCCCACCCGCCAAAACATTTGCCCAGGGTTTTTACGCCATTCAAAAAGGTATTGCCTCAGCCGATCGGGTTTTTGAAATACTTGATGCCGAAGAAGTTATTGAAGAAAAACCCAATGCAATCGCGATAAATACATTTAAGAAAGAAGTTGTGTACAGGAATGTAGGCTTTCAATATGCCAACGAGCCTGTCTTGAATGGTGTAAATCTTACGATTGAAAAGGGCAAACTAATTGCCCTGGTTGGCGAATCAGGAGGCGGTAAATCTACCATGGTTGATTTGCTTCCCAGATTTTATGATGTTACTTCCGGAGAAATTCTTGTGGATGGCATCAATGTCAAAGACTGTAAGATCAATGACCTGAGAGGCCTCATGGGCATTGTTTCGCAGGAAAGCATCCTGTTCAACGACACCATATTTAATAACATTGCATTTGGTTTACATAATGTCTCTGAAAAAGATGTAATTGCAGCAGCAAAAATTGCCAATGCCCACGAATTCATCATGGAAACTGAAAATGGTTACCAAACCAATATTGGCGACCGCGGAGGCAATCTTTCAGGAGGACAACGACAGAGGATCAGTATTGCCAGGGCCGTACTTGCCAATCCGCCCATCCTCATTTTAGATGAAGCCACCTCTTCACTGGATACCGAATCAGAAAAACTGGTACAGAACGCTCTTGCCAATGTGATGAAGGACCGCACTTCCATTGTAATTGCACACAGGCTTTCCACTATTCAGCATGCCGATGAAATTATCGTATTGAAAAAAGGAGAGATCATTGAACGTGGAACCCATGCTGAACTGATCAAGATTGAAGGTGCCTATAAAAGGTTGCAGGATATGCAATCCTTCGAATAAGGAATTTAAATATGCATGATTTTTATGATTAATTCCTTTAACATAAACTTCTAAATCGTATTTTTGCCGAAATTTAAATTATCTATGGATCTTACTAAGATATTATCTATTTCAGGAAAGCCGGGGCTTTTTAAAATGGTGGGCGAAACCAAAAATGGTTTGATCGTTGAATCATTAGAGGACAACAAAAAGTTTCCCGTTTTTTCGCATGAGCAAATAAGTTCTCTGAAAGAAATCAGCATTTATACTGAAACCGATAGTGTTTCTCTTAAAGACGTGCTGAAAAAAGTAAGGGAATTGCAGGATGATAAGCCGGTAGACAATCCGAAGAAAGCAAGTGCTGACGACTTGAAAGCCCTTTTTGAGCAACTCGTACCCGATTACGATAAAGAAGCAGTGTACATATCTGATATGAAGAAGGTTCTTACCTGGTACAATTTGCTACTTAAGAATGATATGCTCGACTTTACGGAGGATGAAGAGGATGAAACAACCGAAACAGATGAAAAACCATCTGAAGAAAAACCGGATAAAGAAAAAGATACCGACGAAAAAGAAGCCTAATGAAACGCATACAGGATTTTAAGTTTAAGGAGTATAAATGGTTAAATTACCAGAATTACATCCTTACACTTAAAACCACTGATACCATTGCTGAAATCAAACCAGGCAATTTTGCAGAACTAAAAATTCCGAATGCACCTGATGTTTTTTTAAGGCGGCCACTGTCAGTGCTTGATGTTGATCATGATGAGAACACCATCAGTTTTTATGTCAAGATCATTGGAAAAGGCACCGAAAAACTCGGGAAACTTCGTGGCGGTGACAAGGTAAATGTGATCTATCCGCTGGGAAACTCATTTTCAATAAATGGAACTAATAAAGCATTGCTTGTCGGGGGTGGTTCCGGTATTGCTCCCTTTATACTGCTGGGCCGTGAATTAAAACAAAAAGGCGTTGAAATCACATTTCTGATTGGCGCCCGAACCAAAGAAGACGTATTACTAACGAATGAATTTAAAAAATTAGGGGATGTATTGGTTACCACTGAAGATGGCACAATGGGCCAGACCGGATTGGTGACGCACCATTCTGTATTCTCTGAGGAGTTTCAATTCGATAAAATTTACACTTGTGGACCGGACCCCATGATGAAAGCTATCGCAGAAATCGCAGTAGAAAAAGGCGTTGACTGCGAAGCATCACTGGAAAATATGATGGCCTGCGGTTTTGGTGCCTGTTTGTGTTGTGTTGTTGAAACCCATGGTGGCAACAAATGTGTTTGCACTGAAGGCCCCGTTTTTAATACAAAGGATTTAGCATGGTAGACTTTGGTATTCAAATAAAAGACCTCAAATTAAAAAACCCGGTGACCACTGCTTCGGGTACTTTTGGTTTTGGGGAAGAGTTTACCGACTTCATGGACCTGAATAAACTGGGGGGTATTTTTGTAAAAGGGCTTACCCTGAAACACAGGGAAGGCAACCCTTATCCCCGCATGGCCGAAACCCCTTCCGGCATGCTGAATGCCGTTGGTCTTCAAAATAAAGGGGTTGATTATTTCATCAATACTATTTATCCCAACATCAAAGATTTTGATACCGAGATCATCCCCAATGTGAATGGTTCAACCATTGAAGATTATGTGGAAGTAACGGAGAAACTAAATGAAATTGAAGGTATCCATTCCATCGAGCTAAATATTTCGTGCCCGAATGTAAAAGAAGGGGGTATGGCTTTCGGTGTGAGTTGCCCTTCAGCCATAGCCGTGACTGAAGCGGTACGCAAAGCTTATGATAAAACACTTATCGTAAAGCTTTCGCCCAATGTGACCGACATTACGGAAATAGCCAAAGGTGTCGAAAGCGTTGGCGCGGATGCTGTTTCATTGGTGAATACTTTCCTAGCCATGGCTATTGATGCCAATACACGCAAACCTTTACTTTCTACCATTACTGGCGGCCTCTCAGGTCCGGCCATCAAGCCTATCGCATTGCGTATGGTTTGGCAGGTATTTAACGCGGTGCAAATTCCGGTGATCGGAATGTGCGGCATTATGAATGCAACCGATGCTATCGAATTTATACTGGCAGGCTCAACAGTCATTCAGATAGGTACTGCTAACTTTATCGACCCGCAGATTTCTGTGAAGATCATTGAAGGCATTGAGTTATATTGCAAACAACAAAATGTAGATGCTGTAAGTGACCTGATCGGCGCTATGGTGACCAAATAATTAACATCGAATTTTTCATAATTTTTTAATTCTAAAAACACTATTTGGCTTAAATTTTGCTTATTTAATTCTTTTATCAAAAAAACCATTTCTTATGAAAAAGATTTTCATTGTATTTCTCATCTTCATGCTGTTTTTCGGGGGCACTTCTGTAGTCAAAATAGAAGGATACCGACCAATTTACATTCCGAAAGACCAGGCAAAGCTTATCAAGACATTGCCACCGCAGGACATCACCACCCAGGGAAAAATCTATATTAAAGACAACTATATTTTTATTGGCGATGTCAACCTGGGCATCCATGTTGTAGATAATACGGATCCAAGAAATCCAAAAAAAATGGCTTTCATCCAGATATATGGCAATCATGATATTGCCATTAAAGAAAACGTGTTATACGCCGACAACCTTGACGACCTGGTAGCTATCAACATCGCAGACATGCAAAATCCAACATTACTCAAACGGGTTGAAGGTGTTTATAAAGAGCCCAACCAGCATTACCCTGAAAACCTGCCTTTTTATTCCTACTTCGAATGTCCCAATCCTTCAAAAGGATATATAATTGGATGGATACCGGATATGATTGAAAGTCCTGAATGTTACACCTCTTATTAATGCTAAACACGAACATCATGAAAAAGTATTTGATCATATTAATCGCTATAATGGTCGTTTTCGGACTTCAGAATTGTGACAAAAACACATCTGATATAGGTTATGGCGGAAATCCTGAAGGCGCT
>PKSW01000278.1 GCA_002869465.1 Marinilabiliales bacterium | reverse complement strand
ACCTCTTCAGTTGTTTTATGTTCAGCCACAGCAACCAATTGGAGTTTCAGGTCTTCCAGATAATTAATTAATTCTGTTGACTTCGCTTTTACATTCTGGGCTTTTTCCCAAAAAGGTGCGACCTTATCCTGATTCATTGTATACTGGTTCTCGAAAGTTGTATACATCTGACGCGATTTTGCAGCGATGCTCTCATTGGTTGATTCCATTGATTTGTTCACTACAAGAAACGCATCCAAAATTTCTTTCGAGACATTTAAAGCTAACAATGCCGTAAGGACGAGGTACATCATGGCAATCATTTTTTGCCGTGGGGTTTCCTTATATCCAGCCATTTTCTTGTTTTTTTAGTTTGATAAATAATTGCATATTAACGTCCTGATGTTTATCCGTTAATATTCATGGCTGTCAGCATATTACCATATACTTTATTAAGTGAACTCATCCTTTCAGATAAAGTTGCCATCTGACTTGTGAATTGTGAAGTTGATGCAGTTGATTGCTCCAGTTTTTCAAGGAACGTATTCATTGTTCCGTGAAGCTTATCGGTTGATTCCACTGCATCATTTGTTCCTTTTAGCTGAATTTCGTAGATCGCGTTCAGTGCAGCGAGATTTTCAGAAATCTTACGTAATTGCTGGTTGTATGCATCACCTTCAACAGCTGTAAAATCCAATGCTGATACTGATTTTGATAAAATTTCAGCAGATTTAGCATAACTATTTGCCAGGCTCTGGGCTGATTCGGTAGCTCCTTTTACCGTTTCGGCAAATTGCTCGGTCGTATTCATGTCGCCTTTTAAAATATCAGCAGCCTGTGTATAGGCTGTGGCAAGAGAACCCGCTCCTTCTTTCACTGATCTAAGGCTTTCGCCATATTCATTCGTGGCATCTACATCTTTTGCCACCGCATCACCAAATGCTTTGGCAGAAGTGCTGGCCGAAGACAAATTAGCTGTGAATTCGCTGGTTACCACAGATGCGTCAGAAAGTTTGCCCAAATGACTGGCGTTTTCGGAGAGCTTTTCCATCCCCAGTCCCAATTTTTCGATGACATCCTGATCTACTTTTGCTTTTTCAAACATTTCGTCAAGCTGTTCTGTTGGTGATTTTCTCTTTTTGAGTCCTGTTCCTTCCACACCATGGTACATGCCTGCCAATTCAGGATATACCAGGCTCCAGTCAGGTTCCGTATGCGGCGGTTCGAATGCCGAGAAAAAGAAAATAATTGCCTCTGTACCGAGTCCGACGATCAGCATGATGTCAGCATAAGGATAGTGGTTAATTTTAAATAAAGCACCAATCAAAACCACTGATGCACCTAGGCCATAAACTTTGGCCATAAATTGTCTGTAACGTCTTGTTCTTGTGAAATCAAATAAGCCCATGATAAATCTTTTTACTTTATTTTGTTTGGTTTAATTGTTAATTGTATACGCGTGAAGCCTTGTTAGGGTTATCACCTTTATTTCTACCGAGATATGGTTGTACGGTTCTGAAACCGATGTAAGATTTGGTTGTATCTTCATATTCGTAAGCCCTGGTAGTTAAATGAATATAATAAGCAATATCTTTCCAGGAACCGCCACGAACCACTTTCCTCTTCATCACAGGAGGATCATCTTCTTTTGAATTATAGGTATAATTCGGGTTCATATCCCAGGTAATATTGTATGACAATGGATCGAAAGCACTGTTGGTCCATTCTGCAACATTACCTGCCATATCATACAAATCCCAATCGTTTGGCGGGTAGTGTGCTACAATAATTGTACGAAGTCCACCGTCAGCCAGGTAATTACCCCGAAGTGGCTTGAAGTTGGCCAGAAAACAGCCTTTTTCGTTTCGCGTATAAGGTCCACCCCACGGATATGGATTCAGTGAATATCCGCCCAGAGCAGCCCATTCCCACTCAGCCTCTGTAGGCAAACGGAATTCTGCCAGTGATGCCTGACCTTTTTGCGACCTTAAATAACTATTCATTAATTCAGTTCTCCATATACAAAATGCCCTGGCTTGTTTCCAGTTCACACCAACTACCGGGTAATGGTCATATGCCGGATGCCAGAAGTATTGTTTGGTAAGTGGATCATTAAAAGAGTAGGTATAATCATGAATCCAACTCAGTGTGTCGGGATAAACCCCAATAGTTTCTTTTCTTACATAAACAGATCTGTCACGCAAGCCCTGCGGACGGTTAGCCAAACCAGCGTCCCGGTAATCACCACCTTCCGAAAAATCTTTTTTGGCCGCTGCATGTAAATCTACCCAGTAATATTCATACATCAATTTACGGGTATCTATTTCCTTACGCCTGAAATATCTTTCATGTACGGGTAAATACATCTCTTCAAGTGCATCTCTTATATCCTGATCTTCACTATTCCATTCTATATCTGTTTTCCAGTTTAAAAATGGCGGGTCATAAATTTCACCCGTTTCAGGATTCTCTTCGATGAGGAATTCCTCAGGTCTTACATCGCCAAGAATGGTCCTTGCAATGGAATCTCTTACCCAATATACAAACTGACGGTATTCATCATTTGTAATTTCCGTCTGGTCCATATAAAATGCGGCCACTGATACTGTTTTGGGTTGTGTTAAATGACTATGTGTAATATCTTCATCCGCGCCACCCATTGTAAAACTACCCTGTGGTACGAAAGCCATCCCATATGGATCAGGCTGATAAAATGGCTTCGATTTTTGCCGTGTTCCAACTAATTCTCCGTTTCCTGAGCTATTACAGCTTGCAAGAAACACCAACACAGACAAGTATAAAATCAGTCTTTTCATTATGGTCATAATTGTATTATTGCAGATTCTTCGATTATTCTAAATAAAGCGCCAAAAATAAAAAATAAAACTATTAAACCTATACAGTAACTTATATCTCATTATTTATAAATAACGCGTGTTCTTATAACTGGTTTTTGATCTATCAGGTTTTATTTTAAAACAATAATTTAATACTACCTCGTGGCTTCCCGGAACTCCTAAGCCCATGATATTCACGTCATAAGAGTATCCAATACTAAAGTCTTTCACGCTCATTCCAACCAGTAAGCCCACCGATTCCTGGTATCGATAATTTACACCGCCCCAAAATCGACTATTGTATTTAACGACACCTGATATATTATATTGTGTTGAGACTATATCACTTTGTATAAGTGCTGATACTTCAAATTCAAATTTTGGGTTACTTGGCATGTAAAAAATATATCCGCCGGTAAGGAAAAAAGTTCTGTCGGTTTTGTATTGAATAACACCATCATCGGTACCGAGATTTTTACCTGTTGACTCCAGGAGGTTTACAGCAGACAGTCCAAAATAATACCGACCAGGAGAATTTAAGAAAATACCAAAATTCGCATCAAACAGCATATCGCCGGTTTCAGCAGTTAACAAAACCGGGTCGCCTTCGACCAATGGTTTAAATTTTGAAAAATCAATGGTTCGATTGGTCAGGTTAAATCCGGCACCTATGCCCAGCGTTGCAAATGAAAGCTCGGCATGAAATGAGTATGCCAGTTGAAAACCAATATTGGTTTCAAATCCGAGTTTATCCTGGATAACAGATAATCCCAACCCACCGTGCAATACTTTGATGGGCGAATCCACAGTTATAAGAAGATCCTGAGGGGCAATTTTATTACCGTCAGCATCTTTAAATCCTGACCACTGCTCACGCAACAGGCCATTCACACAAATACCTTCGCTCATACCCGCAAAAGCAGGGTTTGAAAACATATAAGTATATTTATACTGCGTGAACATGGGTGCCTGTTGTGCACTCAAATGTCCTGTAAGTAGAAGATTTACAGCAACTAATATGTATAGAATGTGTCGTTTCAAACTCCTGTTAAAATGATACGCTAAAGTAAAAAAATTATAACTAATAACTTATT
>PKSW01000285.1 GCA_002869465.1 Marinilabiliales bacterium | reverse complement strand
TGCTGATCGATCCATTCCTGCCGGGCGATATCAAGGATTCCGCAGACTCGTTTGAAGACCGGAAAGCAATAACTGAAAAGTTTGTAACTGATCTCTACCTGGCCTACAGGAAGAGAATGAACGACCGGCTGCAGGCAATCAATGTGATGAAAGAACTTTGGGGTTTCCAGTGTTATTCATTCAGCGAACCTGATAAGGTGTTCAGCCGGATAAAAAAATGCAAGTCATTTGATGCTTACGAGCAGGCTGTTTCTGATGTTTTTAAAAATCATGTCTGGATGGGATCTGCAGCTGAGCAATACAAACGAGTGTAGCTTTATTTAATTCCTTTCATCCTGATCACAGATGCTTCACCCTGGTGAAAACTTCCTTCATCAAGATGGGTATTAAAATCGTAGATTTCAATATGACGAAGTGTATTAAAATCATCAGTTAGTTCTTTCTCAGAAAATAACATATTGATGTTTTTTGGACCGCCACTTGGTTTATTGATTTGCTCTTTCGAGAATCCTTCAAGTAATAAAGTGCCACCTAGTTTTAGCCATTCAACTATCTTCCGGTGATATGTTTTCCTTTCGTCAGGGTGCACATGAACAAAAAAGAGTGCTATACAATCAAAGAAATCTGGCTTGAAAGTAATTTCATCGAAGGATGCCACCTCATAATGGATTGAAACCCTTCTTTCTTCCGATAGTTTAATAGCTTTATGTTGGGCTTGAGCGCTATAATCAAAAGCATACACATCCCAACCTAGTTTTGCAGCATACACTGCATTTCTACCTTCACCTTCTGCAGGTAATAATATAGTCCCCATATCTAATAGGCTCAATTGTTCTTTAAAAAATGCATTAGGAGAAGTGCCATACACATAGGATTCTTTGGCATATCGTTCATTCCAGAATTCTTTCATGATATTGGGAATAGTAAATAATTATTCTTTCCTTTAGGATCTTACCTTAAAGCAACACTAAATTACATAGATTTGTTTTAAAATGAGAGGTTTTGTCTGTGGGTGAAACCTTTTTTTTTAATTGAATATGCCAAACGCATTTTGCTACGCCTGCTCACCGACTAAACAACCCCACTCACCGATTTTTTATTTACATTAGTGGCGCCGCAGTGTAGATTTGCAAGGTAAAACCACGTAAAGTGTACTAAAATGGAAGAGAATAAAAAAACTTTGGACGGAAAGCTGATAGCAGCTATTATATTAATTGCCGCTGGTGCTTTATTAATGCTGAATACATTTAATGTTATCCATATGTCTTTATGGCATTATATTTTTGACTGGAGGACTATAGTAATAGCAATTGGACTAGTTCTAATGTCTTCACAAAATCATAGGGTAACCGGATATATTTTGATAGGGTTGGGTCTTGTTTTCTGGGTACCAAGTTTTTTTGGTACCGATATCAGGTTCCACCAGGTATTCTGGCCCATCATTCTGATAGCCATTGGATTGGTGATTATCAGTCGAAGGGGCAAACATGGCGGCGTTGGAAACAGGCAAATGCGCAATGAGGACGGTTCAATATCTACTGACTATTTAAATGATATCGCTATTTTCGGCGGCGGAGCTTTACGGGTCGAGTCTCAAAATTTTAAAGGAGGCACATTAACCGCAATTTTTGGTGGACGTGATCTAAACCTGAGAACGGCTCAAATTGCTCCCGAAGGCTGTGTAATTGATGTATTCACTATGTTTGGCGGAACTAAATTAGTTGTGCCCGAAGACTGGCAGGTGAAATCAGACGCGCTTTCATTGTTTGGAGGCTTTACTGACAAAAGGCATATAAAACCGGATGAAGTAAAAGAAAATAAAGTACTGTTATTGAAAGGTGTCGTCATGTTTGGAGGAGTTGAAGTTAAAAGTTATTAACGTGCATAGTAAATTACTACGAATTTCGTTCTCTAAATAGAAATTATGCATAATCCATTATCTAAGAAAAGAACTTACATCCTTAGTTTTATTGTCGCATGGATTGTGATTTTCGCGATTCATACACTGGTAATTAGTTTTTTCTATCATATCGACGGTGGCATCAGCATAGCAGATGCCGCCATTTTTAATTTCAGCTTTGCGATCATCGGTTACAACCTTTGGTATGTGATCAGATTTAACCTGCGCGAAAATCAATCAGCTTTCGATTTAATTATTAATCATGTCATTGTAGCTGTTGTAATTATTGCTATTTGGATGACCGGAGCATATTTTGCTTTGAGGAGCATGTACGGTGATAATACATCCTATATCCAGTTTTTAAACGACAGTTTGCCATGGCGAGTTATTTCCGGGATCTTCTTTTACCTATTTTTCATCATGTTCTATTATGTGATCATGTATTATGAAGATTTACAGGAAAAACTGAATATACAATCAGAGCTTCAAAACCTAGTGAAAGAAGCCGAATTAAATGCATTGAAGTCGCAGATAAACCCGCATTTTTTATTTAATAGTTTGAATTCGATCAGTTCGCTTACCATCACCAACCCTGAAGATGCACAGGAAATGGTGATCAAACTATCCGATTTTTTGCGCTATTCGCTGAGTCATGATAAAAATGAAAAAGCCAGTTTGAGGCAAGAGTTTGAAAATTTAAAACGTTACTTGGATATTGAAAAAGTGCGTTTTGGTAAGCGATTGAATTTTGTATCGAAAGTAACTGATGATTGTCTCGACTTTCAAATTCCAAATATGATACTGCAACCTCTTATCGAAAATTCCATAAAACATGGTGTTTATAATAGCACGGATGAAGTGTTGGTTGAAGTATCATGTCGATCGAATGAGCATTATTTTTACATTGAAATCAGCAATGATTATGATCCCGAAGCTGTTAAAAAGAAAGGCCAGGGAATAGGCCTGTCAAATATTAGAAAACGCTTACAATTGCTCTATCAGCGGCAGGATTTACTGGAAATCATTGCAGAAAAAATGGTTTTCAGGGCTATTTTAAAAATTCCAAAAAACAGTTAGTATGAATAAATTACGTGCCATTATTGTTGAAGATGAAAAACCGGCCCGCGAGCTGGTAAAAGCATTTTTAAAAGAACATGAAAACATTGAATTGATCGGAGAATGCGACAATGGTTTTGATGGCGTAAAAGCCATCAACGAAGCGAAACCTGACCTGGTTTTTCTCGATATTCAGATGCCTAAACTAACAGGTTTTGAGATGATCGAATTGTTGGATGAGGTTCCGGATGTGATCTTTACAACTGCATTTGACCAGTATGCCATAAAAGCTTTTGAATTGAGTGCAGTTGATTACCTGATGAAACCGTTCTCAAAAAAACGTTTTTCTGAAGCTATCGAAAAAGTATACCTCCGGATTAGCCAGAACAAGCAAAAACCTAAAATACAGGAATTTGCAAATCAGGTGAAAGAAGACACTGAAGAAATCGAGCGAATTTTTGTAAAAACCGGCAGTAAAATTGACGTGGTCCCGGTAAATGAAATCATTCATATTGAGTCGGAAGATGATTACGTGGAAATTTTTACACCAAAAGGCAAATTCCTGAAAAAAGAAACGATGAATTATCTTGAAAAAGTTATGCCTAAAGACACATTTGTCAGGGTACATCGTTCAAGTATTATCAACCTGAACCACATCCATAAGATTGAAAAATATGGCAAAGACAGCTCCATGGTGATTTTAAAAGATGGCAGCCGTGTAAATGTAAGTAAATCCCGGATTAAGGATCTGAGAAGCCAGTTGGGCTTCTAAGCTATTCATATTTTAAAATATGAGCAGGAGATCGTCTTACCACGTAAAACGACCGGATCAGTACGGTAAGAAATGCGATCAGCAGCGCAGAGAAAATACCGGTTAAGAAATACCATGCATTCATACGAATATGATAGGCAAAACTATGCAGCCACATGTCCATTAGGAAATATACGAGTGGCGTA
>PKSW01000139.1 GCA_002869465.1 Marinilabiliales bacterium | reverse complement strand
GATTACTTTAATAAGCTCATCCTTTGCACTTTCCTTCAATGCCTTTTTAGTTTCCACGAGTGGCATGGGGCATTTTTTACCTCTGACGTCTATTAATTTCATTTTTTATAATAATCTTTTCCTTTTTCCGTGATATGTATATAAAATTCCGATTTGGTGATCAGGCCTTCATCCACCAATATCCGTATCATTGTTTTCACAAAGTTTTTTGTACTGTCGAACAACAACCTGAATTCTTTTTCATTGATTCCTCTTTCTTTTTCTACCAGCACGGGCATCAATTTCCTTTTCACTTCTTCAACGATGTTTGTGTGGATATATTCTCCTTCAGAAGCACGAATTTTTCCTAAATGCACCAAGTATTTTAACAACAATTTTAAATTATCCCTATTGATTTTTTCTGAATAGGCCTCAGCTTCTAATTCTTTGTTCAAAGGTATTTGACTATTGTAGCCTAACAAGTTCTTTTCAAGCCAGTCAATTTGCTGCTGTGTTTTTTTGTCAATAGTTACCTGATGTGTTACCAATGACCATGTATTTCCAACCTTTCGGATAGATCCTCCTTCTTTCATTGTATCCAATAAATCTGGGATATACATTTTAGCCGCTTCGATTGTTTTGAGGCCTAATTTACCGATCAACTCATTCACATCCAACCCTTCATCTATCAGAAAGTTGGTTTCATGGTGCTGTTGTAGCATTGATATGATCGTCTTTTCATATTCAATTTGCTGATCACTGCTTATGATGATGTTTTTCCCAGAGATATTCCGGACGATTACTGTTCCGTCATTATTTTCATCACATTCATGCAACAACTCGTCATGCTGTAACTTTAGCGCTTCGGCCAATTCCTCAGAAAACACAGGTGTTTTTGCCTTTTTTAATTCAATCTTTATCATATTGAATTGCTGATCACTGTTCAAAGTAGCTTCTGACAGTTCCGTCAGAACCTGTATCAATTTAGGTGTTCTTCTCCGATGGTGAAGCGGCTTCGTATCAATAATTACGCCACCCCCAAGGGTCATATCATTGGATGAATTTCTTAAGATGAATTTATCTTTATTTAAGAGCACGGCGGGTTTTTCAAGATGTATCTGCACAATAGCCATTTCATCTTTTTCTAATCCATCCTTATTCAATACATGAACTTTTGCGGTTGACTCAAATGTACCTGAATAAAAGATCACTTTCGACCAAAGACCCATTTGCTCGTCGGAAAAAAGTTTGAAAGTAGCATCTAAAAGGGCGGTCTCGTCCAGTATTTGATCAGATAGTACCATACCCCGCTGGTAATCTTCCATTTTAAAACCAGACAAATTCAGCGCTGCGCGGTCGCCACTAACAATCGTTTCAATAGGGATGCCATGACGCTCCATAGCCCTGACTTTAAATTGTTTGCCTTTTCCTGGCAGCAGGTTCAGAATACTACCAGTTTCAAGTTGACCACCCAAAACAGAACCTGTTACAACATATCCGATGCCTTTCACATTAAACACCCGATCGATGTACATTCTAAACAGGTCCTGGCTTTTCTTAATATTCAGACGCGGTATCATTATAGAAATTTCCATGATCAACTCGTCAAGTCCTTCTCCACTCAAAGAAGACACCTTTACAACGGGTGCCGATTCATAAGAACTTCCTTCCAGGAGTTCGGCGACTTCAAGCTGCACCAATTCCAGCATCTCCTCATCTACCAGGTCTTTTTTTGTAATTACAACAATACCATTTGCCACGCCGAGCAATTCCAATATCCGGAAATGCTCTTTTGTTTGTGGCATAATGCCACTATCAGCAGCAATAACTAGCAGAACGATATCAATGCCAAATGCCCCGGCCACCATGGTTTTTATAAAATCTTTATGTCCGGGGACATCAACAATACCCACCGATTCACCTGAAGGCAGATTCATATGAGCAAAGCCCAGGTTAATGGTGATGCCCCGCTCTTTTTCTTCTTTATGACTGTCGCAATCTATCTGGGTAAGGGCCTTAATCAGTGCTGTTTTACCGTGATCAACATGTCCGGCGGTTCCAAGTATTACGTGACGCATTATCCGGCTAATTGTTTGTGAACATGAGCAATACTTTCTGACACTAATTCCAGTTCCGCATCAGTGATACAGAGCATATCAAAATAGATTTCACCTTTCCTCAAGATTCCAAGGATGGGTATTTCTTGTTGAAGTAGTTCTTTATAAATCTTTTCTGCCAAATCCGACCTTTGCCTGGCAGTATCTTTTTTAAGATTCAGTTTAATAGCAACACTTTCTATTTTCTCACCTGGCAATGCGCCTCCTCCATACTGTCCTTTACTTTTTAGGATTTCTGTGTCAATTTTATTTTTAGCTAAAATTGCCTTGCATCTTTTGGCTCTCTCTTCAAGTTCCGTCGGTGATTGATTTAAAGTTTTATAGAACTGATTCTTATTATTTAAAACAGATTCATCAAGAAAATACGAGTTATTGGTTTCCAAAAATGCCAGGGTTAGTTTATCAACTCTTAAGGCCCTTAATAAAGGTTCTTTTTTTAATTTTTCGATCAGTTTCTTCTTCCCTGCAATAATACCTGCCTGCGGCCCACCTAATAATTTATCACCACTGAAACAAACCAGGTCAACACCTAATTTCAAGGTTTGCTTTACATTGGGCTCATTTTTAAATTCTTTAACAGAATAATCATTTAAAAGCCCCGAACCCATATCGTATAATACAGGAATATTTTTCTTCTTACCCAGTGCTACCAATTCATCCAGGCTTACTTCCTGAGTAAATCCTTCGATCAAATAATTGGATTTATGGGCTTTAAAAAGCATCCCAGTGCGCTCAGATATTGCCTTTTCGTAATCAGATACTTTTGTTTTATTGGTAGTACCTACTTCCTTCATTATGCAATCGGATGAAGCGATGATATCCGGTAACCTGAATGAACCACCTATTTCGATTAGTTCACCCCTTGAAACAATAACCTCTTTGCCTTTTGTAAAAGCCCTGAGAATTAACACAACTGCTGCTGCATTATTATTCACCACCAATACATCTTCTGCTCCACATAGATATTTCAGCAGATCCGAAGCATGCGCATTTCGGGAACCTCGACCGGCAGTGTCCAGGTCAAATTCAAGGCTGTTGTATCCATTCAGCACCTCAAAAGTGTCATTGATTAATTCCTTGCTGTAGGGTGCACGTCCTAAATTGGTATGAATAACGATTCCCGTTGCATTGATCACTTTTTTTAAGTGTCTAGATTTTAAGATTTGGGTTTCGGATATAATTTTTTGAATGATCAATGGCTGGCTAACTAGCAGTTTACCACTTTTAATTCCTTCTTTTAATTCAGTGAGTACATTTCTGATTACATATTTCACAAGATCCAAGTTGGTTTCAGAAACCAGTTTCTTGATCTCCTGAGAATGCAGAAGTGTATCAACACCCGGTATTTTTTTTAGTTCATCCAACCTGAAGGAGAATTTAAGAAATTTAATAAGCAGAGGGGGCAGGAATCGAACCTGCCACAGCCGGTTTTATACGTCTGCTGCTGGTTTTGAAGACCAGATGAAACACCAGTTCCGTCCCCTCTGTATCAATTAATGACACCGCAAATATAAAATAAGTTGCGGTTTGCGAGTGAATACTGAATTTAGAATCAGTAAATCTTATTTAACTAATTTAATAACATGCCACTACTACTACAAAAAGGCCTTACTTTTATAGTCGGTAATTGAATTCAGGGATGCACAATTTGCTTGCTGTAAAAGCCAAATGAATTTATAAAACAACAAGTCTAAAACCAATTTATTTTTTGTAATGAAAAGAATACTTTTTCTTCTATTTATTATTGTTCAAGCTACTTTTTTAAGTGCACAGAAATACGAATTAACAAGTCCTGAAACCGGCATCAAATTACTCGTAAATATAAACGAGGATATATCATTTAGTGTTTT
>PKSW01000216.1 GCA_002869465.1 Marinilabiliales bacterium | reverse complement strand
GTATATTTTCGATAACCTGAAAGGCTATGAAGATTTCGCAAAAAAATGCCAGCAAGGGGATATTGTGATCGTAGGTAAGAATTTTGGGTCTGGAAGTTCGAGACAGCAAGCTGTAGATGGCTTTAAAACGCTGGGGGTACAAGCTATACTTGCTGAATCATTCGGAGCAATCTATGAAAGAAATGCGATCAACGCAGCCTTTCCGATACTTACGTATGGAAACCTAGAAAAAGCAGGAGTTGAAAACGGCGATGAAATTGAACTTAATTTTGAAACAGGAGATCTAAAGAATCAATCAAAAGGCAAATTCATGCACATTGAGCCATTTTCAGAAGTGCAGTTGGAGATTTATCAGAATGGAGGTTTGTTTTAAACTATATAAGGAGTTCTTATTCTTTTGAAAGCCTGATCTCTTTTCGGCCTCCATCCCATATTTTAATTGCAAGATCATCACATGTTCCATCACCAAAATTGATGGAAGCAATCCATTTACCGCCTTTGTAAAAGTCAATAATCCCCGCAACAATATAATCACATCCTTCTATTCTAACCAGGGGTTCAACTATTACTTTTCTGTAATTTTGATCACTTCCAGCGTCTAGCTCAAATCTAATGGTAGACCCCCTTACAGTTTTAGTAGCTATGTTATCGCAGGTTCCGTCACCGTAATCTATGATGGCCACCAATACGTCATCTATGTAATATTCAATAGTTCCTGAAACAATATAACTGCAATCATCCGGTTTTATAAGCCGTTTGGTGATCACTTTTTCAAACCTACCATCACCATCCAAAGCAATATCTTCTTTTAATTCATTAACGCTCTTATCCATATCATAATCAGAACTATCTTTTTCTTTGTTACAACTCGCTACAATAAAAATCAGACTGATAAAAAAGAAGATGAAGACTTTTAGAATATTTTTCATGGTAGGTATTTTATAATGCTAAAGTTAATGCTTTTTATTATAAACGAACATTTTAAGTTTCATTTTAGGTAGATGCATGTTTACTTTTAATTCGCATATATCTTATACTTTACCCCTCATTATGTTGATAGGTTGTTTGAGGTTAGTTAGTTAGTTATTTTTAATTTCAAACTAAATGACAGATTTAGAATATCCCAATGCTGGCTGACTTAAATTTAAACAACCTGAAAGCCACCACTAACCCAATTTATCACCATTTCAGCAAACTCTTCGGACTTATCCTGATATGAAAAGTGACCGCAACGCTCAAATACTTTAAGCTCACTTCTTTTCATCCGCTTATGCAAGGAATGGGCATTATCAACCAATAGAAATATATCCAGGTCTCCCCAGAATAACTGCACCGGAAGGTCAAGGCTTACAAGGTGGGGGTCTATCGTATCCAGGTTCTCAGGATAGGTTGCAAACCAATGGGTCAGCGTACCAACCCGACCTTCATAAGAAGCCAGGTAATCATCCATTTCTATTGCATTTGGAACATAGTTAACACAACCCAGGCGATAGGCGCCTTCCACAAATGGGCCCGAGCCTACAATACTGAAGACAGTGCGCCAAAAAGATGAGACAACCATCTTGTTTATGATACTGCCGTTGATGGAAGGTGCAATGGCAGGGCCATCACCAACAATCAGGCTGGAGATATCGTTCTTATAATGAATAGCATAATGCAATGCTGCAGCCATACCTACATCCGGACCTACAATATGAATCTTTTTTAAATCAAGGGCTTTTACGAACTTGTCAAGGAAGTTCCCCTGTGCTTTGAAACTCATAAATTCGAGTCCTCCCTCGCTGCGGCCAAAGCCGGGCAAGTCTAATGCAATTAAACGGAAATGTGCACCAAGCTTTTCCCAAATAGGATTGAAGCATACAATACTATGCGGAAGCGGGCTGAGAAGTAACACTACCGGCCCATCTTTTTTACCACCCTCAGCATACCGAATCTTTACACCGTCTATCGTCCGGTATTCCGGTTTCATTGTAATATTTGTTTCATCAAAACGAACACTTCCTAAGTTCGTTTTCTGTACCTTTTTAAACTCTTTAAATTCGGGAGTTACTGTCATTAGTACACTGGCATTGAGTTTATCAAGAAAGCCAATACTTCTATTTGTTTTGCTCATGTGATTTGAAATTAGTTATGCATATTGCCTTATATAGTTTATTATTTCCCCGATTCATCGAGAAATCCATGCCAGGGATTCCAATTGTCTTTAACCGAAACTAAGCCCTTTTCTTCCGCAAACTTTTCATAAATTGCAATCATTTCATTGAGTTTTTCTTGCTCCTTAGCTTCCAAAGGGTTAGTTTCACCCGGGTCCTGCACAATATTGTATAGATGCCAGTCTCCATCACCATACATGCCGGTGCGGACGCGAATAGCTTTGTAATCACCGGCTACGACATAACTGTTACCGAAAAGTTCAAATACGTACCACTGATCCTCTGTGCGTGGTTGCGAAACTTTTCCTTCAAGGTAAGGTCGGGTTGATACTCCTGAGGGTGCATTGATTTTGCGGCCTTTGAAATCAGTTTGAGGATGGCTTACTCCGGCATAATCGAGTATGGTCATAGGGATGTCCTTTACACTGACGAACTCACTGCTTATCTGCGATTCCAATGCAAATTCCTGATTCTTTGGTGGCACGATAACGAGCGGCACACGCACGCCCCCTTCTCCAATAAACCACTTCCACCATTGCAATCCGCCTGTTGAAGCATAGGCAAAATCAGTACCGATAAAACTAAAAGCATCCCCACGGCCGATGTGATCGAATTCCTGACTGAAATTGTTCTCTACCCATGCTGTCATTGCCGGATCGCTGAGCTCACCCTGTACATCAAGACCTTCCGGCCCATTGTCAGACATATAAATAATGAGCGTATTGTCGAGCTGGCCGGTTTCCTGAAGGTAATTGAGGATCATCCCAATATGGTAATCCTGTGATTCCATCAGGGCAGAATAAGCCGCCATCATCATCGCTTGCCGCTGCTTTTCTTCTTCGCTTAAATCAGACCATGAACGCAAAAGTTTATTGCCCTCTTTCTCTGGAAAAACAGCATCTTCAGGGATGATACCCATTTTTTTCTGCGACTCAAAACGTGTTCTTTTTAAACCATCATAACCAAGCTGCAGATAGTGTTCATAGTATTTTTGTATTAAAAAATCAGGGGCCTGAATCGGGGCATGTGCTGTAGTATAAGCCAGATAAGCGAAGAAGGGCTTGCCGGTCTTTCTTTCCTTTTCCAGGTATTCCAGCATCTTGGATGTGTAAAGGTCGTCAGAGTATATGCCGGTTGGCCTCTCAACTTGTTTGCCATCTTCGTAAAACGGTTCTACGGGTATTTTACCGGCCTTTATCAATTCGACCACTTCAGGGTCATGCATATCCACATGAAATACGCCCTGATTCCAGTGATTTGACCCCCCGGTATATATGGAATAGCTGTGGTCGAAACCCCACTTATGAGGGCCTTCTCCCCCGTGAGCTGTACCTCCAAGATGCCACTTACCTACCATATAGGTGCGGTACCCTGCATCTTTCAACAATTCGGCAACGGTAACGGTAGTCTTTGTGAGATAAGACTCATACCCGGGATAGCCTTCGGCAGGAGGGTAAAGGGCATAATCGAAGGCCGCCAAACCAATCTCAACAGGATTATTACCTGTCATCAACATTGCACGGGTTACAGAGCATACCGGAGAAGCATGAAAGCATGAAAACATCACACCCTCATCAGCAAGACGATCGATGTTGGGGGTATGGGATATCCCACCACTAATGCCGAGATCGCCATAACCAATATCATCACCAACGATCAGCAAAACATTTGGTTTTTCATCCTGATTCTGTATTACTTGAGCATTAGCATCATGAAATAAAAGGAACAATATTATCGAGAATGTAATCGTGAGAATTCGTTTTTTTTTTCATTTTTTAGAAAATTTAGTTAAAATTAATTTTTATTGCCCATTC
>PKSW01000286.1 GCA_002869465.1 Marinilabiliales bacterium | reverse complement strand
TCGCCCAGTTTAAAGTAGGTTTCACCATGGGGAATGTAATTCGAATTGTCGCGTTTTACCATCATTAAAATGACATCCTTGTGGAGCGGAACATCTTTTACCTGCATGCCATCCACTTCCTTATTCCGGATAACGATCTCTTGCACGCTGAAACTCTCAAACGATTCTACCAGCGCATGATATGTGGTAGGCCGCAGTATCAGACTCTCGATGGTGGTGGCCAGCACTCCCGTCAAATCAACAGTTGTAACATCCAGTTTCTTTAATTTTTCTTCAAAAATGGATGTAAAAGACCGGGTGATCATCTTATCATGCAGCAAATCATTTTTCAGCATTTTACAAATCTTATAATTCTCCCTCGAGGAGCCCGTTTCAACCACCACGTAATCAGCTGAAGTAATGGACACTTCTTTGTAAACCTTTATATCCTTCCCATCTCCTTCGATACAGTAAATACCCTTTGAACGGATTTCATTAGCTCTTTCATTGTCCTTTTCTATAATGACCGCTTTTTTTCCGTGCATCTTCAAACGTTTGGCCAGTAAAACCGCAATCTTGTTCCCTCCTATTAAAATAGTTTTGTTACCTTCGAGGGAGGCATCCGGGGCAATCAAATTGAACAGGTAGGGCGATATGAAACAAGTGGCCACGGCAAGCAATATAAAGGCTGCATTGATACCCGGTGTGATCACTCCCAGTTCCAACCCAATGGCAGAAGCAACGATCACCAGGCTTAGCCTGGAAGCCATCAGGAATCCGCCAGCCAATGCTTTTCGCAATCCGAAAACCCGTCTCCATAATATAGCCGGTAATACATTCAAAGCATATAAAGAAATGAGCAATGCCAGCAGGAACCAAATTTGAGATGCATCAAACTCCATCAATCCCGCCGGATCAAATTGCGCACCCACCATAATGAAGAAGAAAGGAATAAAAAACCCGAATCCCATCCCATCCAATTTCAGTAATATGGTAGAACGCTCCTTATGCAATAGTGACGAAAGGAACAGGCCACTTAAAAAAGCACCGAGATATACCACTTCGCCACCAATATATTGTGCAATTACCACAAAAACCAGTATCAATACCATGGAGCCACGCACCTGTATTTGTGCTGCCGCATGCGACAGCTGGTAAACAAGCTTTTTGATAACAGGAAAGTGCCTGGCCCGCTGACCAATGATGTAAAACAAGTAAAACAGGATGAAAATCCCAAAAATATACAGCAATTCATAGCGAAACCCGCTTTTAATTAAAAACGCCGTAATTGTAAACAAAACGATACCGAAAAAATCAGATAGGGAAGCCGCGATAATGATCATCTGCCCGTAACGGCTGTTGATATCCCCACGTTCCTTCAGTACAGGCATCACGATACCGAGTGATGTAGCCACCATGATCAGGGCAAAATACCAGATGTTCGGAATATCGATGAGGAATGAAATACCAAATGCGCCGGCACTGGCAAGTAATAATGCGATAATAAAGTATATGAATCCTACCATCAGCGGATTTGACACAAATCGTGAGATGGTTACTCTTTTCCTTGGGAATGAAGCAATGATCTTGTCAACATCAATTTCCAGTCCGCTTAAAAACATCAGGAAAATCAGACCTACCTGCGCCAGAAACTCAAGTATATGGGTTATGTCGTCTGGAAGTCCGTCAATAAAATACCGAGCCACCAAAAATCCAAGGATGATCTCTACCAATACCGACGGCACCTTTTTGAGACGAATCATCGACAGCAACAAAGGCGTAGCCCAAGCGATTGCCACAATGATGAATATGGGCAGGTAGTCGAAATGCGCTGATGTGCTTAAAATGATCATCGGATAAAATTAAATCTGAGCCTGAAAATAAGATTTATTTCGAAGCCTTAGAACCTATATGCCGCTTTTTTCAGTTCTTTAACAGTGCTGATGGGCTTTGGAGGATTAAGGTATTGGGCCAGAAATTTATAAATCTTCACCCTGATCTCCTGTCCTGTCTGTGTGTCGATCCTGTCGAACGAATGGCCACCCTCTACCTCCTGGTAAATTTCGTATTCGAACTTTTTGTTTTCCGCTTTCAGTGATTTAATCATATGCTCCACTTCCAGCACATTTACATCATCATCGTTGGTGTTGCTATGGATCAGCAAGGGTGTATTCTCAAATTTATGGGCATTCCATGCCGGAGAACGTCGTTTATATTCCTCCACATCCTCATAAGTGGTTTTCCCGATATGATAATCCGCCGAATATAGATCACGGTAATCCTGGGTTTGATATCCCATCCTCGAAATCAGATCACTCACGGGAACACCTGCAAAGGCTACCTGGTAGTCTTTAGGGTGGTCGAAAATATTCATCAACGCGATCATCCCACCATGGCTCCAGCCAATGATACCTACCCTGTTTTTATCCACAAATTCATAGTTATCGATCATCCAGTTACGGGCAGCGTATACATCTTCATTTTCCAATCCCCCATAGTCAATGCGCTCATACTGGGTTTTTCCATAACCTGTACTTCCCCGGTATTCGGGCGCCACCACAATATAGCCCTGCACCATCATCTCTCTAATGATATGCTGGTAATAGGTGGTAAAATCGCCATGCACGCCGCCATGCGGAAACACCAGCAGCGGGTATTTCTTTTCAGGGTCTATATTTTTCGGGATAAAAACATAATTCCAAAACTTGATGGGATTGTCTGCACCCATAGCTGTCGGGTTTTCTATATGCGGATTGGGTGGCCCCGTTATATATACTTTATCAATAAACGCCACATCGCCTACCATTTGAAACCACAACAGGTCTTCATTCAGTTTCTCCAGCCGGTCGAAACGATGCCTCAGGTTTTCCAGTTGTTGAGTAAGTGCTTCCAACCGCTCATTTTCATCGGTGGGAGACTGCGAAAAGCTTTGATTTACTAAAAAAAATGCTGCCAGCATCAACAATAAAGTGCAATTGAAGAAGTTCTTTTTCATAACGATCGTTTTGATATCAGACAAATTTAAGAAGATACGGTCTGAAAAACATCAAAAAAGAAATTCTATTTTTGAAGTCAATTTGAATAACTTGAAAATTACCCGGACCGCTATTCAGCTTTTAACTTTACTGCTCCTTTTTATGACAGTTTCAACTGCTCTGAAATCGCAGGTGAATTACGATCATTTTATACAGCTGGGCCAGATGGAATTACAGAAAAGCAATTACCTGGAAGCCATCAATAACTTCAACACGGCCATCTACTCAAAAAAAGAAGGATTCGAAGCATATTTTCTCAGGGGTATCGCTAAATTCAGCCTGGGCGATTTCCAGGGAGCCATCAATGATTTTTCAAAAACGATTTCATTACATCCATTGTACGTAAGGGCTTATCATTATCGGGGTATCTCACGCGACCGGATGTATGATTATGCGCTGGCCATCAGCGATTTTGACAAAGCATTAAAAATTGACCCCTTCAATCCTGAACTATTCCTGGCCCGTGGCGATACCAAGTTACATCTGAACGATTACAGGGGCGCTGCTGAAGACTACACTGCTGCCATTGACCTTGACCATGAACTGGCCGCCGCTTTTCTTAACAGGGGTGTAGCCTATCATCTGCTTGAAGAACATGAAAAAGCACTGCCCGACTTAAACCAGGCCATTCAACTGGATTACTTTAACGTGCAGGCCTGGGCGAAACGTGGCATTATTTTTTATGAAATGGACAGCCTGGATCAAGCCATTGCCGACTTTGACCACGCCATTTCACTGGATGACGAAAACCCGCTGGTTTACTTCCAAAGGGGATTGGCTTTTCTAAAATCGGGTGATACGGTGGCTGCTTTGCAGGATTATGATCAGGTAATTGCGTTGGAACCGGATAATGCACTCACTTTTTATAACCGGGCACTCATCAAATCAATGCAGGAAAATTATGAAGAGGCGCTGGAAGATTATACCGCCGTTACGCAAATCAACCCCTTGAATGTATATGCCTATTTT
>PKSW01000149.1 GCA_002869465.1 Marinilabiliales bacterium | reverse complement strand
GCAGTTGTGGGTGCTACCACCATGATCTTCTCCCTGATCCTCGTTATCAAGAGTACGCTCGGCGTTCAACCAGAAGAAATCCTGAACCTGTTGAATCCATATTCGATTCTCGGATTCTTGCTTGGAGGTGCAGTTATTTATTGGTTCACCGGAGCATCTATACAGGCCGTAACCACTGGTGCCGGCCGTGCAGTTGAATTTATTAAGAAAAATATTAATCTGGATCCCAATGCACCGAAAAAAGCGGATGTTGAAATGTCGAAGAAGGTTGTACAAATTTGTACTGTTTATGCGCAAAAAGGGATGTGGAATATATTTATTGCCATTTTCTCATTCGCCCTCGCTTTTGCATTTTTATCCTCTCCGGTTACTTCAAATGCGCCGGTTTCAATGTTTGTTAGTTACCTGATATCCATCGCTTTCTTTGGATTATTCCAGGCAGTATTTATGGCCAATGCGGGTGGCGCTTGGGACAATGCTAAGAAAGTAATTGAAGTAGATATGCAGGAAAAAGGAACTGACTTGCATGCTGCTGCAGTTGTCGGAGATACGGTGGGTGATCCTTATAAAGATACATCTTCTGTGGCATTAAACCCGATCATTAAGTTTACCACCTTATTCGGACTGCTTGCCATGGAGATTGCCATTGCACCCAACTTCAGATCATTTGCCTATTATGTGGGCGGCACCTTCCTGGTAATCGCACTTTATTTCGTATGGAGATCATTCTATAAAATGAGAATCAACGAGTAGATTCAAACAAATATTTCAAAAAAAGGAGGCTGGATTTCGGCCTCCTTTTTTTTGTTAAAAACTTTTGTTAAATAATTAACAAAAGAACAAAAAAATACCCCTTTTGTTTATAAAGATGTGTACTTTTGCACCCTGACTTTTCAAAGTCATAATTAAGTCAAAGCATGTATCAGTCAAAGATTTACAATACTATATGAAAGCGAATACTTTTTTAAAAAGACACAACGGCCCCAACAAACAGGATGTAAAAAAAATGCTGGAAAGCATGGGATTAAAAGCCATTGAACAATTGATAGATGAAACCGTTCCAAAATCCATCAGGCTGGATAAGCCCCTGAATCTGGGAGAAGGTATGTCGGAGTATGAATACCTGAACCACATCAGGACGGTAGCCAAAATGAACAAGGTATTCAAATCGTATATTGGTATGGGATATTACAACACGATATCCCCTTCGGTGATCATCAGAAATGTGTTTGAAAACCCGGGCTGGTACACTTCATACACACCCTACCAGGCTGAAATTTCACAAGGCCGTCTGGAAGCTTTAATGAATTTCCAAACGATGATCTCTGACTTAACAGGCATGCCGCTTGCCAATGCTTCTTTGCTGGACGAAGGCACAGCCGCTGCTGAAGCCATGATCATGCTGTTTCATGCACGGCCCAGAACGCAGGTTAAAGTAAATGCCAACAAATTCCTCGTTTCCGACCAGATGTTGCCACAAACCCTGGATATTCTCAAGATCAGGGCTGCTTCTAAAGATATTGAATTGGTGGTAAAAAATGTTCATGAATTTGAATTTAATGAAGATATTTTTGGTTGCATGGTGCAATATCCCAACCAAAAAGGTGACATTGTCGACCATTCAGAAACAGCGGCGAGAGCCAATGAACACAATGTGCCGATTGCCGTGGCTGCCGATCTGCTGAGCCTGGCATTGCTGACACCTCCGGGTGAATGGGGTGCGAAAGTTGTTTTCGGTAACTCACAACGTTTTGGTGTTCCCATGGGCTATGGTGGCCCGCATGCCGCATTCTTTGCAACTACTGAAGATTATAAAAGATTTATTCCAGGAAGGATCATAGGCATATCAAAAGATGTGAATGGAAATAATGCGTATCGTATGGCCTTACAGACACGCGAGCAGCATATCAAACGGGAACGTGCCACATCTAACATTTGCACCGCACAGGCACTGCTGGCCATTATGGCGGGTTTTTATGGTGTATATCATGGCAAAGAAGGCATTAAAGGAATTGCCACCAAAATTCATATGCTTGCCATTGGATTATCAAAAGCTGTTGAAAAACTTGGTTATAAGCAATTAAACGATTATTTCTTCGACACACTTTATATTCAATTACCTGAGGGAGTTACCGCTGACCAGCTTAAACATACAGCCCTGGAACAAGGCGTTAACTTCAGGTATTTTGCTGATGGCCGGCATATTAGCATCAGCCTTGACGAAACAACTTCCGAGCATGATGTGGCGCTCATTATGGCCATACTGACCAAAGTGGCTGGAAAGGAACATTTTGAATTGAATTTTAAAGAGTTGAATGGCAGTGCATCATCTCATATTCAACAAAAGCTGCAGCGCAAATCAACTTATCTGGAGCATCCTGTTTTCAATCAGTATCATTCGGAAACAGACATGATGCGGTATATGAAAAAACTGGAAAACAAAGATATTGCCCTGAACCGTTCAATGATTCCTTTGGGATCATGCACCATGAAATTGAATGCTGCCAGTGAATTAATACCCATCAGTTGGCCTGAATTTGCCAATTTACACCCTTTTGTTCCTGTTGATCAGGTCAAAGGTTACAGTTACATTATTGATGAAATGGACAGGATACTGAGTGAAGTTACTGGTTTTGCAGCCATGTCGTTCCAGCCCAATTCCGGTGCAGCCGGCGAATATACCGGGCTGATGGTAATCAGGGAATACCAGAAAAGTAAGGGCGAAGGCCACCGCAACATTTGCCTGATTCCGGCATCGGCGCATGGCACCAACCCTGCCAGTGCTATTATGGCGGGTATGGAAATCATTGTTATCAAAACAGATGCATCTGGCAATATTGACCTGGATGACCTGAAAGAAAAGGCGGAGGCAAATAAAGAAATGTTATCTGCTATCATGGTGACCTATCCATCTACACACGGTGTATTTGAAGAAGGTATTGTTGATGTAATGGACATCATTCATGAGAATGGAGGCCAGGTATATATGGACGGTGCCAATATGAATGCACAGGTAGGTCTCACTAGTCCTGGTTTTATAGGGGCAGATGTTTGCCACCTGAACCTGCATAAAACATTTGCTATACCTCACGGAGGTGGTGGCCCGGGAGTCGGTCCAATTGGCGTAGCTGAACATCTGAAAGATTTCCTACCGACCCACTTATTTGCTGAAACAGGAGGTAAACATGGAATTCCTGCTATTGCAGCTGCTCCATTTGGCAGTGCGCTTGTCTTATTGATTTCTTATGGATACCTGAAAATGCTGGGTGCCCATGGACTGACAGAAGCCACTAAAATTGCCATTCTGAATGCCAATTACCTGATGCACCAGTTAAAAGATGATTACCCGATTTTGTATACAGGAAAGAACGGCCATGTAGGCCATGAGATGATCCTGGATTGCAACCAATTCAGTAAAAGTGCTGATATCACTGTTGTTGACATTGCGAAACGATTAATGGACTTTGGTTTTCATGCACCCACAGTGGCATTTCCGGTTCATGGCACATTAATGGTAGAACCTACTGAGAGTGAGCCATTGAGTGAAATGGACTATTTTATTGATGCCATGAAATCGATCAGGGAGGAAATAAGGGAAGTGGAAGAAGGAAAAGCAGAGCGGAAAAACAATGTGGTTTCCAATGCACCTCATACGGCCGAAATGGTTATTTCTGATGATTACCAATTTCCATACAGCCGCGAAAAAGCAGCCTATCCCTCCGAATGGGTAAGGGATAATAAATATTTCACCCCTGTGGGTAAAATTGACGATGCCTACGGCGATAGGAACTTATGTGCTTGTCTGCCCATGGAAGCATATGGCGATGGAGCAGCCAAAATTAAAACTGAAGTGCTGAAATAGATTAATTTTTATCTGGCACAAATCGCACCACTTTATTTGATTTGGGCTCCAGGCTCATTAAATAAGCATATAAGGCTGATAAATCTGCTTCTGTCATCCCTGCAAACATTTCCCAGGGCATATAAGTATTGAATGTATTGTC
>PKSW01000263.1 GCA_002869465.1 Marinilabiliales bacterium | reverse complement strand
CCAACTGGCTTTTCTGTCAGCAATTAAAAGTTCAAGCAATAACAAAACAAGTGCCGCCGCCAGGTAATACTGGAAACGATCTTCATAATCCGTAAATTGTTTCGTTTCTATTTCTTTCTTTTCAATCTGACTGATATCGTCAAATATTTTGCGTAAACCGGTACTTGCATTATTGGCCCTTGCATAAGAGCCATTCCCGGCGGCCGCTATTTGCCTGAGCATATCTTCATTTAGCCTGGTTACGATTGTCTGGCCCTGGCGATCTTTTTTAAACCCGGTTTGATTTCCGTATTGGTTGTACAAAGGTATCGGTGATCCTTCGGGCAAGCCCATACCAATGGTAAATACTTTGATACCTAGTTCTGCTGCTGAAGCAGCCGCACCAACCGCATCATCTTCATGATTCTCACCATCTGTTATCACGATGATGGCTTTGTTATGTTCTCCTTCAATATCAAATGACTCCACCGCCATATTAATCGCTTCACCAATGGCCGTTCCCTGTGATGGGACAATTTTCGTGTCAACCGCTGACAGGAATAACCTTGCTGCGGAATAGTCAGTGGTTAATGGCAACTGCTTGTAAGCATTCCCTGCGAAAATGATAATTCCGATACGGTCGCCTTCCAGCTTACTGATCAAGCTGGATATGGCCATTTTAGATCTTTCCAGCCTGTTGGGTTTGATGTCCTCTGCCAGCATCGAGTTGGAAACGTCAAGCACCAGCATTAAATCGATACCCTCCCGTTTTACTTTCTCCAGTTTTGATCCGATCTGCGGGTTGACAATACCGATGACAAACAGGGTGAATGCTACAAGAATAAGTACGAACTTTATGTATGGTTTCGATTTAGATTCATTGGGCATCAATGTATTTATGATCTGCCTGTCGCCAAATCGTTTTTTTGCACTTCTGCGCCAGATGTTGTAAAACCAAAATATCAGTATCAACACTATTAAAAATAGCAATAAGTATATATATTCGATATTTGCGAACCTGATCATTTCCGGTATTAATTTTATTTTTTTACTTATTCATATTCCACTAAGGTAATTTTCTGAAATACAAATATCGCAGCAGCATTTCAAGCATAAATGCAACAATAGCTATCAATGCAAAAGGCAGGAACATCTCATGTTTTCTTTTAAATTCCTGCACATCTATCTTTGACTTTTCAAGTTTGTCAATTTCATCGTAAATCTCACGAAGTTTCTCATTATTCTCAGCCCTGAAATACCTACCATCTGTCTGCTGTGCTATTTGCTGCAGCAATTCTTCATCGATCTGTACTTCCATTTGCTGCATTTGTATTCCATATATTGTCTGAACAGGGTATGGGGCGTAACCACGCGAACCTACACCGATCGTATATACCCTAATACCAAACATCTTGGCTATTTCTGCAGCAGAAAGTGGGTCAACTGAACCTGAATTATTAACGCCGTCAGTGAGTAATATGATCACTTTTGAAATAGCTTCAGAATCCTGTAAACGGCTGATAGCCGTCGCCAGCCCATCACCAATGGCGGTTCCATCTTCAATCATACCACTCTTTACTTCCCTGAAAAGGTTGGCAATCATGGCATGATCAGTTGTCAGCGGCACCTGTGTAAAAGCTTCTCCACTGAAAATAACCAAACCAACCCGGTCGTTGGGTCGCTTGTCAATAAATTCTTTAGCAACTTCTTTAGCTGCTTCAAGCCGGTCGGGTTTAAAATCGCGGGCCAACATACTTCCAGAAACATCCAGGGCCATCACGATATCAATTCCTTCAATATGTATATCCTGTCTTGATGAAACGGATTGCGGCCTGGCCATCGCAACGATTAACAACGCAACAGCTAACAAGCGAAGAACAAACAATATATGTGAGAACCAAACTTTAAAATTGGCTGGAACATCTTCAAAAAGTTCAAGTCCGGATACCCGAAGTGTGGCGTTGCTTTTCTTGTGCCTGAACCAGTACCAAACGATCAATACCGGCAGTACTAATAATAGCCAGAAAAACTCAGGATTTGCCCATGTATCTATCTTGAACATCATACTTCAGCTTCCTTATTTATTTTACCTTCTTCTTTTTCATCAACACGCAATACTGTTTCCTGTTTTGTTTCTTTTACAAAATCTACACAATGGTTCAGACAAATGTCATTTTCAAGCGGCGTTGGTTTGGCCTTAGCAAACTTCACCAAGTCAGCCAGCCTTAATGCTGATTTTAATTTATCGGACACTTCTGTATTGATATGCTTCTCTTTCAGCGCTTCCAATATTTCATCCGTTGTCATTTCAGGTGCGTCCAACAAAAATCTTCTTTCAATATAATCGCGTGTGATATCGGTCAACTGTGTGTAATATTCTTTAACCCGGCCCGACTGCCAAACTTTTGCCAGGCGCAATTCTTCCAGCATCTGAAACGCAATAACATGAGGTGGTAATTCAGGTTTTGGTTTGGCTGTAAATAAAGGTTTATTCCTTTTTCTTTTTTGTATGAACCAGATGATCAGGAATACAATGACAATAATCAACAGTCCAAGTGCAATCCATGGCAATGCTTCACGTAATGTGTAAGGCTCCGAAATGGGCCCTTTTATCGCTTTAAAAGCCTGGCTGGTATCAACAGCCGGAGTAAATACCTGAATGTAATGCCGCAGGGTATTCGATTCAAAGTCGATGGTGTCATTTTTATGACGGAATTTGAATGTATAACTTGGAATTTCAAAGTATCCCGAATCAAATGATGTGAGCCTAAACTGCCTGTTGAGAATTAATGTATTTTCTTGATATGAGGTGTCAATCTGCTGAATTTCTATGATTTCTATATTTTTAGAAATGGTATCAATCAACTGAGGCCAGGAAACTACAAATCCTTCCGGCACATTGATCCCCATCTTGTATTGAAACTGGTCCCCAATCATGATGGAGTCTCTGTCAATAGAGGAAAAGGCCTCCACATTTTGGGCATTCCCTGCTATGTTCAAAAACATGGTTAAAATGATTGCTATGTATATCTTTTGCATCATCTTCTGGCACTTCTTTTCCTGAATAAATTCATCAGCGGTTTTACATAATCCTGACCTGTATACACTTTAGCTACATCCACACCATAGCGCGAAAAAATAGCATCCAGCTGCCTGGTTTTATTGGCTGACCAGGCGGCATATTTTCTACGGGTATTTTTATTGCTTGTGTCAATCCATCTCATGTTGCCGATTTCCGGATCAACAGCCCTTAATAAACCANNGTCTGTAACCCGAACGGCGATCAGGTCGTGCTTATGGTTTGCAATTTGCAATGCTTTTTCAAAACCAGAATCCATAAAATCAGAGATCAGAAAAGCCGTTGATTTCTTTTTAATCGCATTGGTGAAAAAACGCAGGGCCTCCGCAATATCCGTACCTGTGCTTTCTGCTTTAAAGTCAATAAGCTCCCTGATGATTCTTAAAATATGGGATGATCCTTTTTTTGGTGGAATAAATTGTTCAACCTTATCGCTAAAAAAGATAACCCCGACCTTGTCATTATTTTGAATGGCCGAAAATGAAAGTACAGCAGATATTTCCGTGATCAGGCTTGATTTCAGTTGCTGTTGGGTTCCGAAACTATTGGATCCTGAAACATCAATCAGCAGCATCACCGTTAATTCACGCTCTTCCTCAAAAATCTTCACATAAGGATGGTTGAAACGGGCTGTCACATTCCAGTCGATATTTCGTATATCATCGCCATACTGGTATTCGCGCACCTCGCTGAATGCCATACCGCGTCCTTTAAAAGAACTATGGTACTCGCCCGAAAAGATTTGGTTCGACAAACCTCTTGTCTTGATCTCGATCTTCCTGACTTTCTTGAATATTTCCTGTGCGTCCATTTTTTAAGTCTTCATCGGTAATTCTCAATCAGCAGTCTTTAGTTCTATATGATTTTACAGAGATTAATTGTTGAGGAGTAAGTGCGTTATGATTTTAAGGCACCTCAACGGTATTTAAAATTTCATTGATGATATCTTCGCTGGTAACATTTTCAGCCTCAGCTTCATAAGTCAGACCAATCCGGTGACGCATCACATCATGGGCGACCGCCCTGATATCCTCGGGAATTACATAACCTCTTCTTTTAATGAAAGCATACGCTTTGGCAGCCAATGCCAGGTTGATGCTGGCACGCGGTGAGGCGCCGTAGGATATCATATGCTCAAACTTATCAAGCTTGAAATCCTTAGGATAACGTGAGGCAAAGACGATATCAGTTATATAATTTTCAATTTTCTCATCCAGATAAACTTCGCGGACGATCATCCTGGCCTTGAGAATATCCGCTGTCTTTATCACCCGGTTGGTGACGGCTCGCGTATTGGTAATATTTTGTCGTAAAATCAGTTTTTCTTCGTCCTGCTTTGGATAGTTGATCACCACTTTGAGCATGAACCTGTCCACTTGTGCTTCTGGCAATGGATAGGTACCTTCCTGCTCTATAGGATTTTGGGTTGCCATTACTAAAAATGGTTCTTCCAAAGGAAAGGTAGTCTCTCCAATTGTTACCTGCCTTTCCTGCATGGCTTCCAGCAATGCACTCTGCACTTTGGCCGGGGAACGGTTGATCTCATCTGCCAGAATAAAATTTGAAAAAAGTGGTCCTTTTTTAATCACGAACTCTTCATTCTTCTGGCTGTAGATGAGCGTACCCAGCAAGTCGGCCGGTAATAAATCAGGTGTAAACTGGATGCGGCTGAATTTGGCATCTATTACATTTGCCAGCGAGTTAATTGCCAGTGTTTTGGCCAGTCCCGGCACACCTTCCAGTAAAATATGACCATTGGCCAATAAGCCGATCAGTAGGCTTTCTGTCATATGTTTCTGACCAATAATTACCTTGTTCATCTCCAGGTGCACCAAATCTATGAACTGGCTTTCCCGTTCTATTTTTTCATTCAGTTCTCTAATGTCAACTTGTAACATACCTTATGCTTTTTCTTATTGATGCGCAAAGATATTAAATACGACTTTTTTTGTCTGTTAATTTTTGTTAAAGGGGGTGAAGAAAAGGTTAATCTTTAAAGAAAAAAGATAGTTTTAAAAATTGGTTCTGATTTCTCTTCCAAAAGGCGTTAGCGCAATATGTGCCAGTTTAAAATGCTGTTGTGCCCACGGTATACCGATAATGGTGATAAAAAGAAGGGCTCCGAAAAGAATATGAGTTAGAAATATCCAGATACCACCGATAAGGAACCAGATGATATTCATGACCGTGGATAAACAGCCTCCTGCCATTTCTGTTCTTACCACTTTGCTACCGAATGGCCAAAGTGCCAGCACCCCAAGTTTGATGGTTTGAAGGCCGAAAGGAATGCCAATGATAGTGAGCATCAGGGCGATGCTCGATACAAAATACTCAATGGCCACTGCAAAGCCGCCGAAAATAAGCCATATGATGTTTGCTAGAAATTTCATTGTATTACTTTTTATAAATATCCTTTAAAGCCGCCTCAATTGTTTCATAATCAAATTCAAATCCGGTTTCCGACAAGCGTTTGGGCAGCACTTTCAATCCATTCAGCAGCAATTCGTCTGCCATTTCCCCCAGCATTAGTTTTAGAACAAAGGCGGGGGTATGAACTGCAGCTGGTTTTCCCAGCGCTTTTCCAATAGCTACTGCCATTTGGTTATTGGTAACTGGATGTGGAGCTGTTAAATTAAATGGCCCTTTTAAATTCTTATGGTCAATTAAAAATTTAATGGCCCGTACTTCATCTTTAATATGTATCCAAGAGCTCCATTGTTTTCCATTTCCAACCGGGCCTCCCATAAAAAAATGATAGGGCATGGCCATTTGCGGTAGGGCACCTTCATCGGCATCCAGAACAATACCCGTGCGAATGTACACAACACGGGTTATATTTTCCAATTCTTTAACCGTGTTCTCATTGTCGACACCCACTTTTGTTAAAAATCCATTTGTTGCCAGGGGAGCATCTTCAGAAACAGGCATTTCTGGTTTTTCTGAAGACATCCCATAAACACCCATACCTGAACCTTGAATTAAAAACGAAGGCGTTTTTGTTGCCAGTTGAAAAGCTTCAGCAATCATGCGACTGTTATGAATACGGCTGTTGTAGATTTTTTTCTTTTTTGTTTCAGTCCATCTCGTACCCACACTTTCGCCTACCAGGTTGACAATTCCATCAGAAGTTGAAAAAATAGCTGCTAATTCTTCCGGATCGTCATATTCTGCCTTGACTACTTCGACCTGGCCTATTTCCAGGTTCTGGTACTTTTCAGGCGCGCGCGATAAAATAAGAACATTATAATCGTCCTCCAGTTCTTTAACAAGGTGTCTGCCGATAAATCCGGTACCACCGAGAATGGCTATTTTTTGCATATGAATGATCTTTCAGGTATAACAAATATCAAGGCATTTTGATGACCTTACTTGCCCATTTTTTCTCTAAAATTAATAAAATGATCCCTTTTATGAAACATGTTTTTTGAAATTATTATCATTTGCTGGAATTTATAATACATATTTTACCTTTGCAGCCTTCAGCATGAAAACATCCATCAGCTATAACCGAATTTGGCAAATTGCCTATCCCATCATACTTGGCAGTATTGCGCAAAACCTGATAAATTTTACGGATACGGCTTTCTTAGGCAGGGTAGGAGAAATAGCGCTGGGTGCAGGTGCACTTGGTGGTTTATTTTACCTGGCGATTATTATGCTGGGCCTGGGTTTCGGAACCGGTGCACAAATCATCATAGCCCGCAGGTACGGCGAAAATAACCTGAAACAAATTGGCCCTGTCGTTGAACATTCTATTTATTTTCTTCTGCCTTTAGCTCTTCTTGTGTTCCTGCTGATGAGGTATGGCTCTGTTTACCTGCTTAAAAATGCAGTTAATTCACAGGAAGTTTATCTTGAAACCATTGCCTTTTTAAAATACCGTTCGTTCGGAATTTTCTTTGCTTTCATCAATATGGTCTTCCGCTCGTTTTATGTAGGCCTTGCAAAAACCAAAGTCATTACTTACACCACCATTGTCCTGGCCATTACCAATATCATTTTTGATTATTTGCTCATATTCGGACATTATGGTTTCCCCGAAATGGGTATTGAAGGTGCTGCCATCGCATCCGTTATTGCTGAAGTTGTAGCCATGTTATTTTTTATCACCTATACATACGCAACTGTCAGGTTTAAGGATTTTGATTTGTTTTGCTTTTGTCAATTGTCATTCGCCCGCTTAAACAGGATACT
>PKSW01000063.1 GCA_002869465.1 Marinilabiliales bacterium | reverse complement strand
TCTTAAAGGCCTTGAAAAACTGTCGGAGCTAAGGATATTATCTATCAACAACACAAATATAAAAAACCTGAAACCCGTTGAGAGTCTTTATAAATTGAAAGAATTCAGGTGTTTTAATACCTCTGTTAAGGCCTCAAAAATTGAAGATTACAAGAAGAGTCATCCCAAAGTGGAAGTCGTTTATTATTAAAATTCAGCATGAAGGCTGCCAAAATAATTCCATATAAAACAGGTGATTATTCCAAACTGATCACCATTTGGGAGCAATCGGGTTTGCCTTACAAACCCCACGGCAGAGATAGTGAAGAAAAAATTGAAGCTGAGCTTAAACGGGGGGTTGGTAAATTTCTTTTCGCGATGATTGAGAATTTTTATGCGGGGGTGGTTCTTGTTACCCACGATGGTCGAAAAGGATGGATCAATCGGGTAGCCGTACTACCCGAATACCGGAATAAAGGAATTGCTAAACAATTGGTGGATGCTGCCGAAAAATGGCTGGATAAGCAGGGTATTGGAATATATGCCTGCCAGATAGAAGAGTATAATAAAGAGTCGTTTGAGGTATTTAAAAAACTCGGATACATCCCTTTCGGGGGCATGCACTACCTGACCAAAAGAAAATACCCGGAAGTTTAAAATTAATCTTCGATGCCGAGGGCATCTTTAATGAAGTCGGTCCATTGTTTAACACGTTCATCTGTTAACTCTGGTTGGTTGTCCTCATCGATTGCCAGCCCGTAGAACATATCATTCTCAGCACCATCGGAATTCGTAAAAGTATAACCGGTGGTCGGCCAGCTACCGATCACATTGGCATGTACGGTTTCCGCCTCTTCCTTTAACACGCCCAGGTCGTCAACAAAATGATCTGGATACAACACCTGGTCGCCCAAACCAAAAAGCGCCATCGACTTTCCTGTCAGGTCATGTTCTTCCAGTTTCCTGAAAAAAGAGGCCCATACATTGTCCGAAGAAGCTTCTTTCCAATGGTCAGCCCCGATAGTAGAACCACCGAGGATCACCAAATCGTATGATTCGATGTTATCCACGTTGAAACTGGCTACATCATACATATCGGTGAGTTCTGGATTAAACATGGCAAACATCTTTTTGGCTACACGCTCCACATTGCCGCCTTTGCCCCAGTATAATAAAACTATTTTCTTCATTTTTTCAGGTTATGTAAGGCAGCAAAATTAATATTATTCGCGAAGAAGTCATTGGCTAAAGACAGAATTCATGCTAAAATAATCACTTTTTCATTTATTGGTTTATTAGTATTCAGCGCTATTCTGACAAACCTATCCCATTCCTATAACCCTTATTTAACTTTGAACAATGTATCAACAAAATATTGCTTCGTATCAAAGAAATGTTTCACTACTTCAAGATGCTGACTTTCTGCTATTATTTCCAGTTCGTATATACTGTACTTTCTCGAAACTTCCGTATGAATAAATTCGTTTGTATTGAATTCAACGGACCATTCAAGGGCATCAAAATGCACGACTTGATTTTTTTTTGAAACCAGGTAACTCAACATTTCGCCATCTACAGGTTCATAAAACGCATAATGGGAAAAATTGCTGGTGTTAAAATCAGCGCCCAACTCCCGGTTCATCCGTTTCAGTAAATTCAAATTAAAACTTTCGGTTAGGCCGTGCGGATCATCGTATGCCAACCGAATCGTATCAGGGTTTTTACGTAAATCAACGCCCATCAGCAACATGTCGCCTGGGTTGATGGTGCTGCTCATTCTGCCAATAAAATTTTCCGCTTCGTTGTATTTGAAATTACCAATATTGGCGCCCAAGAACAATATTACATTTCGCCTGTCTTTTATTTTTGAAAGGGTTGTTAATGCTTTAAAATACTCTAAATTCAATGGTTTTATATCCAAAGCCGGCATTTCATCACTGAGATTTGTTTCCAATTCGTTTAAAATATGATTTGAAATATCCACGGGATAATACGTGAATTCGGCCTTATTTTCCAGCATGTATTTTAGAAGCAGCCTGGTTTTGTAACCATCTCCGGCACCGAATTCAATGATGTTCAAAGGCTCGTCAAAAGCACGGATGGCATCGCAAATTTCTTTACGCTGTTGCGACAGAATTTCATATTCGCAATTGGTGAGGTAATATTCCGGCATCTCCATGATCTGCTGAAATATCCTGTCGCCTTCTGCATCATAAAAATACTTCGATGAAATTGATTTTGGATGCTGCGACAAGCCGTACATGACGTCTTTACCAAAAGCGGATATTTGCATTCTGACATTTTCCGTAGATTTTTTTGCGTTCATATGATGTTTTATTTTGCCAACCTGATACCACTAAACTGCCACCTGGCCAAGGGATGGAAAAAATTACGGTAAGTATATCTCGAATGTCCCGGTGACGTGTAAATAGAAGCACCCCGCAACACTTTTTGATTCACCATGAACTTACCATTGTATTCGCCTACAGCTCCTTCAGCGCGCTTGTAACCGGGGTATGGAAGATATGCGCTTTCTGTCCATTCCCAACGTTTGCCCCATTCAAATTTTGATGAGGCTGCTTCCCATTCAAATTCTGTAGGTAAGCGCATTCCTTTCCATCTTGCAAATGCAAATGCTTCGTAATAACTAATATGGGTTACCAACTGATCTGGATTCAGTGGCTGTAATCCGGTGAGCGAATAATTCATCCACTTTCCTTCCTTCTTATGCCAGTATAAAGGTGATGAGATATGCTCTTGTTGCAACCAATACCATGCTTCATCATGCCAGTGGTCGAAATTCTGGTAACCGCCATCATTCATAAATTCCAGGTATTCAGCATTGGTCACTGGTCTGTCGGCGATCTGGAAATCGTGTAAATACACTTTATGTGCCCCTAATTCATTATCGTAACAAAAGGCATTTTCTTTATGCCCAATTTCATAGATGCCTTCTGGCATTTTTATGAATTTCATCGGATTATTAAAATACGTGTGGCTACTAAAAGGAAACCTGCCTTCATATTTAGGAAATAATGGGTTCAGGCTAAACGTATATTTCAGGTCGGTCCAGAAAAGCTCCTGGTGTTGTTGTTCATGTTGCAATCCCAATTCAATAAAATTGGTCGCTTCTTCTGTCAGGTCTTCCTGCATAAAAGCAATCATTTCCTGGTCCACAGAATGCCGGTATTGAAATACTTCTTCTACCGTAGGGCGGGTCAGATCACCGCGTTTATGACGCGAAATCCGATTACCTTCATAATTGTAATAGGAATTAAAAAGCAATGGATAATCCTCGTTATAGAGTTGATAATCCTTTTTGAATTTTTTTAATACAAATGTTTCAAAAAACCAGGTAGTGTGACCTAAACTCCATTTTGGCGGACTGGTTTCCGTAATGGGTTGCGCCACATAATCCTCTGTTTTTAAGGGCCGGAATATATTTTCAGTATACGCCCTGATTTCATTATACCTTTTTAAAATGTTTTCACTGGTTATCATTTGTGTGTTTATTTGGGATAATATGGGTTGATAAACAATAAAAACGACTAAAAATAATTTATTTAGTCGATTTAGATATGCATATCTTACAAAGGTATTAAATCTTTACTTTTGACGATTGTTAAACAATACCTATGAGCACACAGGAAATAATGATCTTATTGGGGTTTTTACTGCTGATTGTTATTATTTTGGCCATAGATATGGGTGTTTTCCACAAAAAAAATCTCGAAGTGGGCTTCAGGGAATCGCTCATTTTCACATCCATATGGGTAAGTCTTGCATTGATCTTCTGGGGACTGATCTATTTTTATGGTGATTGGATACATGGGCCGGAAAATATGGAGCAGCTAAAAGATCTTGTGGCTAAATACAGCCATCCAATCACCTTGGTTGAAAACGATTTTGAAATGTCGCTTCGCATCTACCGGCAAAACCTAGGACTGGAATTTATTACAGGTTACATCATTGAATATTCACTTTCCATTGATAATATTTTCGTCATACTGATGATATTTTATTCATTCGGGGTGAAGAAAATATATTA
>PKSW01000335.1 GCA_002869465.1 Marinilabiliales bacterium | reverse complement strand
GGTATCTTTCCATTTACCATTGAGTTTTAGATAATGATAACCGCCACCTAAATATTCGGGCCAGAACATATTTGATTCAGGCGGATTTACAAACATCAACGATTGGTTTTTCTCTTCTGAAATCCCAAAAGTAAAAGAGATGCCATCGTAAGTTCCTTCTGGTATGGGATCTTTCATCTGCCAATTCCAGGTTTCGGGTAGATCAGTATCCACGTAGTGAATGTCTTTCCAGTCATCAATTAATAGTTTCGAGCCGTCATTTTTATGCAGAGTAACATCTGATATAAAATACTGGATTTCATTCACCAAATACGGATTTCCCGCCGTATTCCGGTACATCATTGTATCATAATTAATGGAATATCCGCCTACAAGGTTAGTATCGGGAATCGTATGATGAAAATAAAAACTTAGCCTGCCGGTCTGATCCGATGATGGCTCATCCTTTTTGCAGGAGCTCATCATGCTCAGTATGGCGAATAAAATAATATAAATAGTAATTTTCATTTTTCCATTTGTTAACCGGAGCGGTTAATCATATGGAACCACTCCACTCACAACCAGGTATCTTAGCGTATCACCCTGCGTTGCAACTTGTTTATAAACTTTACCATCAACCAGTAGTTGAATTTTCAGCGCTGAATTAATGTCTTTGTAACTTCCGTTTATGTAGACAATCTGACCCTCATCCGTCATGAATTCATATTTCCATTTGTCCTGCGCGCTTTGTGGCTCAACCGAGGTTGTAATCAATTCGTTTTGATCGTTCAGGTATTGCAAATTATATGCCGAAACTGCATCGGTTGCCAAATAGGTAACTTTCTTTTGACTGGTTTTATTGCAATTGGTTAAAATTAAAGGTATCAGTAAAAGAAATAGTATATATTTTTTCATTGTCTTATTTGTTTATAAATTAATGATCAAATTCATGTAAAACACCGTACCCGGCTCATACAAGGGCGTCGTACTTCCGATGATGTTTCGATTAAGGTGCTCGTAGTAATTTGTATTAAAAATATTGGTCACTCCACCATATATTCGCAGAAATTCATTGTAACGGTAATTCAAGATGAAATCAAAAGTAGTATAGGCCGGACTTGTTGTTTCGTTATTTGCCACTGATACTCTATTTTGTGCAGCCACCAAGCGAATATTCAATTCAGGAGTAAGTTTTTGCTGCAGGAATTTATATCCAAATGAAAGATTTGCTTCAAAAGGTGGAATTTCAGGCAATGGATCGTTCTTGATTATTTGCTCATCAACTACTTCTACTCCTTCATATATATATTGAATGGCCTCCGGATTGATTCCCATGGTATAGGCTGCATTCAGGCTGACAAACCATTTGTATTGTTCAGCAGTTACATAAGTGAATTCAAAACCTGTAAGATAAGCTTTATTAATATTAGTAAATCTTTTAACACCCAACACACCTTTCGTCTGAGGTTTCACGGTTGATGGAGGTTCTAATTCACCAAGAATATAATTAGTAACGTAAGAGAAGAATAACGAAGCTTCTATCGCACCCATTTTTTGATGCGCAAAACGATAACCGAGGTCTGCTTCATGATTTATTTCTGGCTTGAGTTGTGGATTGCCCAGGTAATCATATGGATCGTATGAAATGGGAAGCAGGATGATGAATCGTTCCGTCATGTCAGGGCTTCTGCTCCCTCTTCCCAAAGCAAATAATAGACTGCTGTTCTTGCTGATATTCCAGGTGATTCCCGCACTGAAGCTCACATTATTAAATGAGCTGATTGTATTGCCATCTTCATAAACAGCATCACCATTGGGTTTATTCCTTATTAAAGTGTCAGATGTTGCCGTATTATAATCATATCTTAGTGCTGCGATAAAATCAATTGATTTGAATGTTCTCTGCCATTCAGCAAACACGCCCCAATTTTTAATGAGCGCATTATTCCAGAGGTCTTCATAAAAACTGGGTAGATTTGGCTGCATGATCAGGCTTTTATTTCTTACGCCATCTTTTGATATCTGTTCATAATCGCTCCCCACTTCCAGCCTTCCTTTAAAAGCATTCAGGTTAACACCCAACCTTCCACCAGAATTGATGGCCTTTATGTTTGAAACAGCAACAACTGTATCAGAAAACGGTCTGTTTTTATTGTCCATCTCGTGTTCAACATTTGATTTATAGACTTTGAATCGTAAAAAATTGATCGATTCGCCAAATGCCGTACCCAAATAATTCAGATTGAATAATTTGGTATCGTCATTCCTTTCGTCCATGGGCAAAGCGGGGAAATCAACATTCCTTCCCCATGACCTGTCTAATCCTATTTCAACAATATGCCCTTCGGCAGGCTGAATTCCGATACTTCCTGCTACATTATATTGTTCGAGTGAAGACGGAATCACCTGTCCGTCTCCGGATTCATAATCTCCATATTGTTTGTAATTCGCCTTCAGGTAGTATGCAACCAAATTATTTCCCCCATAAACACCGATGCTACTCTTTAATCCCGTGTAATTGGTTTGCGCTCCAGCCATCAGATCGATATGATTTTCAAACTTATTATAAAACCGGATACTTTTGGTAGTCATATCAATAACTCCCCCAAAATTAGGCCCGTATTTCAGCGCATAAGGACCTTTAAGAATGGTGATCGATTGTAGGTCATTTAAGTCAACGTGAGCCGTCGCAGGATCCATCCTGTTCGGGCAGCCTCCTTCAATTTTTGTCCCGCCATTCAGTTGCACATTCAATTGTGAATATTTGAACCCTCTTACAACAGGATCAATTCCTAATGCTCCTTTTCTGACCCCACCCACATTTGGTTCATTTCGCAGAAAGTTACCAATACCAGAAATATTGGATTTCTCCATCTCTTTCATTGTCACTTTCTCACTTCTATAAGGCCTTGTTTTTTCGTATTTTCCGGTTACTGTTATCTCATCCAGGTAAGTAATTTTAGGATTTAGACGAATTGTCAATTCTTTGTTTTGCAAAGGGTCTGTTTCAATTTCAAGAGAATCGAATGAAATATGCTTTAAGATTAAATGAACGGACTGATTATTTCTGACTGCAATCTGAAAAGAACCGTTTTTGTTAGTGACGGCACCTTCATTAGTCGAAATATTCGTAATTTGAACACCTTCAATGGGGCTGCCCGTTTCTGCATCAAGAACCAAACCATCGATGACGTTTTCTTGCGATAATGAGAGGGCTGCGACGCCTAACATGAAAACTACAGTAACAATGAATTTTCTCATATTTATGATATTTTTCACAAATTTAACAAATATGAAAATATCTTAATAACGTGGGAAATAATTTAGAAAAGCTTATAAATAATCTTTAGGCGATTTAAAAGGACTATCCTATTTTATAAATTTTACGGAGCGCTTCTTTATTTGCAATGTCAAAATGACTGCTGAAACAATCAAGGATACCTTCGTCTTTAAACTCTTTTAATACCCTGATTGCACTTTCTTTGGTCATACCTGACATATCAGCTAAATCCTGCCTTGAAAGTGCTGTTTCGAATATATTGGATTCATAAATCTCTTCTGATAAATAAAGTAAAGTACCAGCCATTCTTCCCGACATATGTTTATGTGTATTTGTGAGTAATTTATTGTACAAACCAATATGTGCACGATTCAGATAGGCGATCATTTCCAAAGCAAATCTTGTGTTATCGTTCAGCAGTTTTTCAAACGCTCCTACTTCAACAAAACAGGCAACCGTATCAATAACGGCAGCAGCTGAAAAATGATGCCTGCTGTCGGTCCGAAAACCCGGACCTCCAATCAACTCGGTTGGTTTCATTAACCGAAGGATAATATCGTTATGATCATCTGCTTCTAAAAATACTTTGGCCATGCCACTTGTAATGCACACAATATGCGTCAATGGCCCGCCCTGCTTAAAAATATTTTCTCCAGCCTTAAAACTAACCTCAAATCGTATGTCATTAACATAACTCAATTCCTCTTCCGAAAGAAACCTGAATATATTGGATTGAAATTTACATTGTAAACAGTTCGTAACTTTTTCTACATTCTCC
>PKSW01000126.1 GCA_002869465.1 Marinilabiliales bacterium | reverse complement strand
TTTTTTAATGAGTTGTAATGTGATGTGGCAAAAGTGCAGCAGCAATATGAGTTAGGCGACCGATTTCATAAAGTCGAACTGTTTTTTGAAAATGAATTGGTTCGAGTTTATTGGGCAAGGCGTTTGACTTTATGCTAACACATTGATTAGTAATAGCTCTTGCTAATTGTTCTGAAATTTATATCAGTTGTGTTAAGACGATTTCGATAGGTTCATTTGAGCCTTCGATAACCAATATCACAGACTTCGTACTAGGATTTCTTAAAATTTCCCAAATCTGAAAGAGAGAAAGCTCGTTTGTGTTCGTTCCGTTGATTTGTTTTACAACCTGACCGGATTCAAGTCCGGATTGAGCAGCAGGGGTATTTGCAAGAATTTGAAAGATTATTTTTTCACCTTCATCATTTTCAATAATCCACAAACCACTTCTGTCACTTTCGAATTCTGCTCCAATATTTTTATTTGGTTTTAAATAGGACATGCTGTTAGAAAAATCTAAAATCCAATGAAAACGGCACAAAATTTCAGCACCAAGAGTTCCGGCATCTGCCCTGTTTTCGAAACCACCAGACTCCATTGTTGCCCCAACCAGTACATTTTCAAACTCAAAGTTTGCAATGCTCAACTCTTTTATGCGGAATTCTATTCCTAATGTTTCTCCACCTACAGCTACACCTTTTTTGTACTGCACTTTTGAATTGTCATCAATAATGTAGTTGTTTTCAATAAAATTCTTATTAAATCCAATAGCATCAATTCCACCAGTATCCATTTTGAATTTCCCTTTTATTGGCTCCCCTTTTGAATTTTGTAAATCACAATAAATAAACGGCTCTCCTTCAGCAAGTGAAACCGGAAGTTCAGAAAAACCTTTCAACTCAATTTTAGAATCAAGTGAATGAACGATAAATTGTGCCGATTCATAATCTATTTCAATGAGGTATTTTGACAAGAAGTCGATCCCCAAAATTCCATGGATTGGAAAACCGACAATATTTGCCATCTGGCTGATTGGTGTAACAATGAAGTTTTCATTTTGTATTTTAACTTGATTGATTTCCAATTCAAGGTTGTTTACTAAAGCAAATTCAATTGTACCTCCGGGCTGGTCCTGGCTTATTTTCTCTGAGAGGTTTAGCCCAAGGGCATTTGCAACATTTTCATCCAAGACATTTACATCAAAACCAGTGTCGATAATAAAGAATAGGCTGTCATGCCCATTCAGCGAAACCGGGATGGAAATCAAATGAAAATCGTTGATGAAATATGTTGAAGCAATCGGGTTTTCGTTTTTCGGACTGGATGCGTAAATCATACCATTTATACATATTGCCAAGACTAAGATTATTGTTGTATTAATTGTTTTCATTTTTCGTTGTTTAATTATTTTTAATTTTTTCGTTGTATTTCATTAAGCTACATATCAAACTCCGTATGCACATCACGTGTTTTCTTTTTGTAATTACTTATCTGGAAACTGAGGCTAAACAGGAGTATGGGTGATTCGTTGTTGAAATCGCCTAACAATTTCATGTTACCGGTTTCAGTTTTTAATTCATAGTTCAACGATTGGAAAATATCTTTGCACTGGACATTGAGCGAAAGCCTACCATTGAGAAATTGCTGTTTAACGGCCAGGTCAACAAAATAGTAATCGCTCAGGGTTCCCTGCGACCTAACGGTTTCACTAGCATAGTATCCTATTAGCTGTATTGAAGTATTTTTCTTAATTTGAAAGGAGTTGACCAACTGGGCAGTCCATGAAAAATCACTGTTGGAAAACGAATCTTCAAAGACATTGCCTTCAATTTTGTAGTGAAACAAATTGGCATTGGCATTCAGGCTCCACCATTTTGTCAAGTCGAAATTACCCATCATTTCAAGCCCGATTGACCTGTCGTTACAGTCGTTATGAAAGGAAGTATGAATTTTTTCATCATCTTCTATCCATAGGCGTTGTTCAATTTTATCGGTTGTAGTTCTGTAATATAAACTTGAACTGATTTGACTTTTTTCCGCGGTAAACTGGTGCCCAAACTCAATATTTCTAACGATTTCAGGTAACAGAAACGGGTTCCCTTCTGAATAAAAATATTCGTCTTCAAATTCCGGAAATGGATTCATCATATATTCATCAGGACGGTTGATGCGGTTGCTCATGGCCAGGCTAAGACTGTTTTTTTCGCTTAGCGCTTTTGAGAATGAAAAAGATGGAAAGAAGTTCAGTTTGGAATATTCAGATTCAAATGCGGCAGAATCCTGTTTTAGCAAGCGGTCCATGTATTCAGTCCGTAGGCCAAGCGAAGCTTGTATTCCCCAAAAAGAAGTGTTGACGTTTACGTACGCAGCATACACATCTTCATTAAAGTTATATTGGTTGGTGTAATCAGGATTGTTAATCCATTCTTTGTCATCATAATTAAACTGGGCATAGGTAACGTCAAGAAAACGCTTGTAATAGTGAACAGCTCCACCTGTTTCCAACGTGGTTTTTTTGTTAATAGGTAATGTATAATCCGCGTTCAGGCGATAATCGTGACTGTAGTTGTCGTTGATAATATCCTGTAAATACGGTGCGGTGTCAATTATGTTGAAATTATTGTCAGCTATGGATTGCGTCTGGCTGGTAAGTAAATAGTAATCAATATATGAGTAATAGGCGTTCAGCGAAATCGAGCTACCTTCTTTTTTCAGATTCAGGTTGTATCCAAGGTTGTTCGTGTAAAACTTTGGTTTTTGATGAAAATAAAACGTATTGTAGCTGTATATATCAGTATGTGATGGCTCAGAAATACCCGAGTTTTTGGTGGGGATGAACCCTTCAAAGGCTGTATAACCACCATGAAAGGAATAAGAAATGTTATTCTTTGCATCAGGATTGAAATCCAATCCGAAACGAAAACCCAGATTACTCTCATTTATCAATCTATCCTGTCGCATAATGGCATGATGGACAGTATCTATTTTGTAATAATCGCGGTAGTAATCATGGAGGCCTGTGGTATTCCAGTCACGCCAATCAATGGCAAGAGACAGCGCAATTTTTTCACGGTTAAGGTTCAGGCTTACATCGCCACTGTATTTATCTTTTGTACCAATTGTGGCATTTACCAATCCGTTAAAACCACTCTGCGCACCCTTTTTCAAAATAATATTGATGATGCCGGCACCGCCCGATGAAGTGTATTTGGCAGATGGGTTGGTAATAACTTCGATTCTGCTGATTAGGTTGGCAGGGGTTTGGCGCAATACTTCGTCAGGCTGAAGTGTGGTTGGTTTTCCATTTATCAGTACTGTAAAATTTGTGCTGCCGCGAAGTTTTATGTTACCATCGGGGTCAACCTGGATGGATGGCGAAAGCAGTAAAGCATCCACAGCGGTTCCACCGGTTGCCGAGAGGTTTTTCTCTACATTTAAAACTTGTTTATCAACGGAATTTAGAATTGGCGAAATACGTGACGTGACCTCAACTTCACCAAGCAAAGCCGAAGCAGGATGCATTTTAATTTGTCCCAGTTCGATGGTTTTGGCATTTTCACCAAAGTTTAATTTATCGATAAAATAATCTGCGTAACCTACGAATCTGAGTTCGATGTAGTAGTTTCCTTTGACTACTTTTTCAAGAAGAAAAGTTCCTTCTTCGTTACTGATACATCCTGTAACAAGACTTGAGTCTGCTTTTTGATGCAGCGCAACGGTTACGTAAGGAATGGTTGCACCGCTTTGTTCTTCAATAATTGTTCCTGTGATTTCATATTTCAATTCGGCAGCATTTGCCAGAACAATTGTGAAAAGAAATCCGAAAACGAGTACTAATACATTTGCTTTTTTCATGATCGAAATTTTTGTTTTGATTTGATGAAGCAAAAGTGCGGTGGATAAAACGGGAATTCGACCGAATGAAAAAAGTCGAACCATTTTCTAAAAAGAAATCAGTTCGACTATTATTGGTATAAAGTACGACTTTCTATTAAGCCGCTGGTTTTAAGTGTTTTTTACGGTATTCAGTAGGTGTTAACTGGGTGTATTTTTTAAAGGCCGTGTTNAAGGATGACTTAGAATTAAAGCCAACATCGTACAGAATCTCAAGCACGGTTAAGTCTTTTTTGTCAGGATCAGCCAAAATTTCCATCGCTTTTCGGATACGAAATCCATTCACAAAGTCAAAAAAGTGTTGGTTGAGCTCGTGGTTGATCAGCAACGATAAATCTTTGGCAGGCATTTCAATTTGCTTTGACAGGTCGTAAATGGTAAGTGATGGATCCAGAAAAGGTTCATTTTTTGTCATGTACCTGTTTACAAAATGCACCTTTTCGTCGAATTTAACAGGACGATCAACATTTTCAGTTAATCTGTCGGACTCAGCATCTCCTTCATCTTTTACCATTGTTGTAACCAGTTGCAATTTTGAATCAATGCCCCTGAAAAGTTCAGGATAGCGCATGGCCTTCAACACCATCCAAACAATATAGCCCAAAGCAATAAAGGCGGTTGTCACCATCGTATAGAAATAGGCCTCCTCAGAACCAAAAAACAAAAACAAGTTTTTAAGCGTAGCCATGATAGTCATAGCACTAAAAATGATCAAAAAATGAAAAAGCCATTTATAATTGAATAGGCTGGCGTTGGAGAAGTTTTCTAAAAGTAGCCGTCTGTATTTATTTACCAATAGAAAATTTAGAACTAAATAAACCGCAATTTGAGCATGAATTAACAGGTATGAGATCTGAACTTCAATTAGTCGGTGCGGAGTGGAATCGCTAAGCTCGAAGTAGGCCAATTGGCCCGCAATATCTTGTGAGTAAAACCGGGGAATAAAAATAAGTATGTCAATAATAAATGGCACGCCATGCCACAAGTGTTTCCATTTGAGTTTAAAATCAGAAAAGGTTACCGCAAACAGGTACAGGTATAAAAGTGGCAATTTAAAAAACACTGATGAATTCAGAAACAAACCCACTGCCGGGTAATTGGGGTAAATGTAATTGCGAAGAAAAATGCTGTCGGCATCAATAGCACCTACGATTAAAAACATTGCCAACAGCACATTGCTTAGGTAATTTGCAGAACGCATGGTCAGCAAAAAAGCAGCTAAAATCAAGCTGACAAATACAATCAGGAGCGAAAAAATTTGAATAATGTCGAGTTCCATTTAATCAAGTAAAATCCAAAAATAACGAAATTTACCAGCTATCTCTATCCCTTCTCTCTAAGCTGCTGAGCTTAAGTGTTTTTTACGGTATTCAGTAGGTGTTAACTGGGTGTATTTTTTAAAGGCCGTGTTAAAGGATGACTTAGAATTAAAGCCAACATCGTACAGAA
>PKSW01000394.1 GCA_002869465.1 Marinilabiliales bacterium | reverse complement strand
ACACCAAAATTTATCATCGAATCAGATGCTACGATTGTGGCTCCGCTTATTTTTGCATATTTGCTTGGCTGGTAAATACAGGTCATTTTTTATCCTTAAACACATTTGTACAGCCCGATTATTCGTAATTTTGCACACGTAAAACCAATTAAACCAATGTAATATGTTTAAAAAAATCTTTTCAATAGTTATTGTTCTTGCTGTGGCAGTTGTGATGAATAGCTGTGAAAATGCCGATAATAAGGCAACAGAAGAAACTACGGAGACCCCTTACAATATGGCCAAATACGCTAATTTCACTTTAACAACGGATATTTCCCAACTGAGTGATAACCAGAAAGAAATGTTACTGCTTCTTTTTAAAGCAGCAGACCTGGCGGATGAGATTTTCTGGTTACAAAATATTGGTGATAAAGAAGCTTTTCTAGCAACAATTGAAGATCCGGCACTCAGGCAATACGCAATAATAAATTATGGCCCCTGGGATGAGTTGAACAACCTTACCCCTTTTATTGAAGGATACGGGCCCAAACCAGCTGGCGCCGAATTTTATCCACCTGATATGACCAAGGGAGAGTTTAATTCCTTTGACGATGAAAATAAAACCAGTTTATATACACTGATCAGGAGAAATGAAGAACGGGAACTGACGACAGTCTGGTACCACGAAGCCTACAAAGAAAGAACAGATAAAATGGCAGCTCTGCTTGAAGAAGCTGCACAATTAGCTGATGATCCGGGTTTTGCAAATTATCTTAATTTACGTGCAGTAGCCTTGCGCACCGATGATTACTTTGAAAGTGATATGGCTTGGATTGATATGAAAGACAACCTGATCGATTTGGTCATCGGACCCATTGAAAACTACACCGATGGCCTGTATGGATATAAAGCAGCCCACGAAGCCTATATTTTGATAAAAGATGTAGAATGGAGCGAAAAATTGGCCAAATACGCGGCTTTTCTGCCCCAATTACAAACGGAATTACCCGTTGATCAGGCGTATAAAAACGAAGTTCCGGGTTTTGATGTAGACCTAAACGCCTATGATGTTGTATATTATGCGGGCGATTGCAATATGGCCGGAAAAACAATTGCTATTAACTTACCGAATGACGAGCGTGTCCAGTTAGAAAAAGGCACCAGAAAGCTGCAACTAAAAAATGCCATGCAGGCGAAATTTGACAAAATATTAGTCCCGATTTCGGAAATGGTCATCACGCCCGAGCAACGTAAACATATCACTTTTACTGCCTTCTTTTCCAATACGATGTTTCATGAAGTTTCACACGGTATGGGCATAAAAAATACAATCAACGGCAAAGGCTCTGCCCGAAAAGCTTTAAAAGAAAAGTATTCATCCATTGAAGAAGGAAAAGCGGATATACTGGGACTTTACCTGGTGACCAAACTCAATGAAATGGGCGAATTCAATGATACCGACTTGATGGATAACTACGTTACTTTTATGGCTGGCATCTTTAGATCAGTTCGCTTTGGCGCCTCCAGCGCACATGGCATGGCCAATATGCTGCGATTCAATTATTTCCTTGAAAAAGGCGCCTTTTCCAGGAATGATGATGGTACTTACGCAGTGGATATGGATAAGATGAAAGCTGCTTCGACGGATTTGACACAAAAAATCCTGAAAATTCAGGGTGATGGTGATTACGAAGCGGCAGCCAACTGGATAGCAACAGATGGAGTGATTAAACCGCAATTGCAGGCGGATCTGGATAAAATAAACGATGCTGGCGTTCCTGTGGACATTGTTTTCACTCAGGGTCCTGAAGTATTGGGATTGAAATAAGCAATACGATATGCATTATAAAAAGCCCCGTTAAAAGCGGGGTTTTTTATTTAGGCGATGCGCTTTAATATATTCACTTCTTCCTGTGTTAACTCACGAAATTTACCACGGGGCAGATCCTTTTTCGTGAGCCCGGCAAAAAATACCCGGTCAAGTTTGATCACCTTATAACCCAGATGTTCAAATATTCGTCTGACAATCCTGTTTTTACCAGAATGTAGTTCGAGGCCGACCTGAGTATTGTCGTGTTCACTGCTCACATAGGATATTTTATCGGGTTTAATAAATCCATCTTCAAGCTCTATGCCATTAGTTATTTCGATGATATCGCTTTTGTGCAATGGCTTATCTAGATACACATGATAAATCTTTTTAACATTGTGTTTCGGATGGGTGAGTTTTTTAGCCAGTTCACCATCATTGGTAAATAATAGCAATCCAAGCGTATTCCGGTCGAGCCTGCCCACCGGGTAAATTCTTTCCTGACAGGCATTTTGCATAAGTACCATTACGGTTTTACGGTCATGAGGATCGTCAGATGTAGTGATGAAATCTTTGGGTTTATTCAATAAAAAATAACGCTTTCTTTCACGTTTTAATGATTCGCCGCCGCATATCACTTTATCATCTGGACTGATTTTGGTTCCCAGTTCAGTGACAATTTTGCCATTCACCTTCACAATACCGCTTTCGATCAGCTTATCAGCTTCTCTTCGGGAGCAAACGCCCGCATTGGCCAGGTATTTATTTAAACGGATCAGTCCATCATTTTTGTTATCCGCATTCCTGTCGGGCTTAAAGCTGGTACTTTTTGAGCTTTTAAAGGTCTTCTTAGGGTATTTTTTACGTTCCATAGGGAAGATAATTATGCTGCAAATGTACAAATGTTATTTCCAGTTAACAGGAAAGCAGAATATAATCTGTGTACTTCTCTAAACCAGTTTTGACAGCTTGGATACTTGCTTTTTCATGCTGAAATAACTATATTTACACAACAAATCGAAAAACACGAAGGTCATGCCAGAAAAGATCATTACCCTTGCCACACTCACCTATATGCGGGCACAATTGCTTTGCGCAATGCTCGAAAGTAATGGTATAGAGTGTTTTATGACCAACATCAACCGTATGAAGGAAAGTCCCGGCGGAGTGCATGTTAAAATACAGGCTGAAGATGCCGAAAAATCTATCAAAATATTTGAAGACTTCAGAGCTGCTTACGGCGTCAATAAAGAACAGGCGGTGGCCTATATGAAAAGTATCAGGCGTATTCTGGTACCGGTTGATTTTAGCGTCCATGCCGAAAACGCCGCTTTTTATGCATTAAAAATTGCAGGAGCTATAAAGGCAGATATCAAACTAATCAATGCCTACCTGGACCCGATGGGTACACCGCAAACTTATCTTGAATCTTATTCCTATCAGATGAACCTCGACACCATCATCAGGGAGATAGAAGAAGAAACTGAAAAAAGCCTGCGATCACTTTCCAACAGGCTAAAAGACAAAATTGATGCAAAAAATATTAAAGATGTAAAAATCAGTTTCGATCTGTTTAAAGGGAATGCAACGGATACCATTTTAAACCAGATCAGGGAATATGATCCGGCATTGGTGATCATGGGAACCAGGGGCAATAAGCTGGAAGGACTAAGAACTTATAGCAGCACGACTGCCCAGATCATAAAAAAAGCGGATATACCCGTCATGGCCATACCCCAAAATTATGACGGAATGAATTTTGCCTACCCGAAACGTGTATTGTATGCAACTGATTTCGATAGATCAGACTACACGGCCCTGCGACGGCTTTCGTCTTTTGCAAAACCATTTAACGCCAAAATATATTGCGTGCATGCCGCACTGGAAGATGATAATGAAATGGATGAGGTGGAAATGAGAAAAGTGCGCAATTACCTGCTGGAGACCATGCTTGAGCCGAACATCGAATGTGGTATTTTAGAGACGATCGACTTGCAACAGGGATTTGAAAATTTCATCAGGGAAAATCAAATTGATGTGCTGGCTGTGAATACACGCAAACGGAACTTTATCGAGCAGTTGTATAAACCCAGTGTTGCTAAAAAATTCCTGTTCCATTCCAACATTCCTTTACTGGTATTTCAGGCGAAGCCTTAATCCAGGGAGGGCATTTCGGGATAGAATGCATCTTTGATATGTTCAATACTTTCACCATCGTTATCAATGACAATTGAAATGATATCAAAACGCGTATCCATATTTAAATCATGAATT
>PKSW01000195.1 GCA_002869465.1 Marinilabiliales bacterium | reverse complement strand
CGGCATGCATTTTTCCGGTATTTCTGCCTGCTGGCGGTTAACCGGTGTAACTTCGTAGTTTCTGGATTTAAATAATTGCCTGATGTGCTGAAAAGTCGGTTCATGAAATATCATTCCCGAATTAAAATACGCTGCCAGCACATTTTTCGTTGTATCATCTTTTGTGGGGCCCAGTCCTCCCGTTAATAAAACAATATTATTCCGCAGGCAGGCATCCTTTAATGTACGTTTGATATCATCCGAATTGTCGCCGATAGCCGTTACCTGACTCACGAGGATGCCGGCTTTATTTAATTCACCTGCAATCCACGAGGCATTGGTATTAATCACCTGGCCGATGAGTAACTCATCCCCGATACTTATAATTTCAGCTGTCATTCAGAGACTTTTACACACCTATGATGAATCCCAGGTCTTTCGGAATAATCGACATCACAGGGATTTCAGATAAACGGATCATTGTTTGTGCTGAAGAACCCATGAAAAATTCAACGAGTTTATTTTCCTTTTGTGTCATGATCATGATCAGGTCAGCTTCTACCTTTTCACTGTAGTTTAAAATTGTATGAGCCACCGATTTGGCACCACTCTTTGACTCAATTAATTCTGCGGTAACCGGAATATTTGCTTCTTCGATAAACTCCTTCACCTGGGCCAGCTGCTGGTCGAGTTCAACATCAATATCTGCGAAATTTAATGAATCCAATACCGAAACAATAGCAATACTGGCATGGATACTTTTGGCCAATTGAATGGCATGGGTTACTTTTTGTTTGGTCTCTACAGTTAAGTCGAGAGGTAGCAGTATTTTTTCAATTTTATTTAAATGCACATTGCTGTTAAAAGTAAAAACCGGCACCCTGGATTCCCGCACCACGTGATTGGTAGTGGACCCAATGGCGTTTTTCTTGGTGTATTTTTCATCCACATGCGTATGGGTGCTCATAGCAATTAGATCTACCCCATAGCCGTCAGCAGCTTTCAGAATTTCTTTGGCAGGCTTTCCTATTTTAAGAACAGGCTGTACTTCCAACTCTGTTTTGTTTTGAATTGACGAGGCTATCGCTGCCAGCTGTTTGTTCTTATTATCGATAAATGATTCCCGCTCTTTTTCGCTTCCAAAAGTATAATTCTCCAGCACTGACAATAAAATTACTTTGCTGGCCAGATAGGCCAGATTAGGATATGATCTGTCGAGCCGGGCCATGTTTTTATCTTCCAGGTCGATCGAAATTAAAACAGTTTGATATGGAACGCTCATGTGATTTTGTTTTAGTTTTGTTCTACAAAAATATTCAAAATAAATGCAACAAGTGGAATTGGTATTAAATAAGGAAGGAAAAGTATATCATTTGAACTTGAAGCCGGGTGATGTGGCAGAAACGATCATTTTGGTGGGTGATCCCGGAAGGGCAGGTGTGATTGCCACTTATTTTGATGAGATCAGGTTTGAAGGACATAACCGGGAGATTTATACCTACACGGGTGTTTATAAAGGCAAAGAACTTTCGGTGGTTTCCACGGGCATGGGAACAGATAATATTGAAATCGTGTTGACCGAACTGGACGCGTTGTTCAATATCGATTTTGAAACCAAACAACCAAAAGAAACACTTATTTCATTGAATTTTATCAGGATCGGCACTTCCGGTGCTTTACATGCAGATATTCCGGTATTTGATTCATATCTTGTTTCGGAATATGGTTTGGGTTTGGATGGACTGGTGTACTTTTATGAAAAAGGCCCGTTTGTTATGGAACGCGAAATGACCTCCAGTTTCATCAATCAACTGGAATGGGACCGCGATTTACCAAAGCCGTATGCCGTCAGAGGGTCATCAGAATTAATTGAAACATTGGGAGCAGGATTAAAAAAAGGCATCACCCTGACAGCGCCCGGCTTTTATGCGCCTCAAGGCCGTGAGGTAAGATTGAGCGTGACTGACAAAACAATTATCGACCGGGCATCCAAATTTAAATATAATGGCTTCCAGGTAACCAATTTTGAAATGGAAACATCCGCGTTGTATGCCCTATCGGCTATGCTGGGCCACCAGGCCATGACCGTTTGCGATATAATTGCCAACCGGATTACAGGCGACTTCAGCCCTGACTATAAATCCAGTATGGGTAAACTAATCCAGTTGATGCTGGACAGGATCAGTAATATATAACTAAAAAAGGTTTCTTTCAAGGAAATGCTCTAGGGATAAAAAGGTCTTCTCTTTGGCCTCAATAAAGCCCATATGGCCCACTTCATCCATGATCAAAGCTTCACAATTGGATGGCAATTCAAGTTGAGGTATGATGGTTTCCATCGGTATTCTCGAATCTTGTTTTCCAATGATATAATAAACAGGTGCCTGCAGTTTTTCTATTGTATCCAAATGGCTTTCCCGGTCCCGCATTCCGAGTAATGCAGCAACAATACCTTTTGAAGACGTTTTCTCTGCCGTTTTTCTCAATGCGTCAATTTCATTTGAAAAATCTGCTACATGATCTTCAGCAAACAGGCTTGGAATAAAAGAATGAATAAAAGCGGTATGATTCTGCTGAACGATCTTTATGGTTCTGTCACGGTTCTTTTTACTCTCAGCACTATCAGAAGCAGCCTGCGAATGAAACAACACCAGTCCGCTTAGTTTTTGAGGATATAGTTTTGCAAAAGCAAACGATACGTACCCGCCCATCGAATGACCCACCAATATGCAATTTCCTATCTTTTCGTTTTCAAGTACTTCTTTCACTTTTCTGGCCATAAAATCCATCGAGTGACTTACATCAAAAACATCACTTTTTCCAAACCCAGGCAGGTCGATACAAATGCAGGTGAAATTCTTTTGCAATTGATCCGAGAAATCATTCCATATGCTGTGGTCTTCAAGAAATCCGTGCAGCAATACAACGGCAGGTCCGCTGCCTTTTACCGTGTAAAATATTGTTCCTGATTCTAGTTGAAGTTGCTTTTCCATTTTAAGTTGAATTAATGTGTTGTTTTGCCTTCATGCGATTTGGTAAATAGGTCATCTACTGCTTCCCAAAGTTCTATTTTATTTCCTTCCGGATCCATGATATGCACAAATTTACCGTATTCGTAAGTTTCAATTTCATCCAGAATGGTTACTCCATTTTTCTTTAATTCTTCCACCAGCTTTTCCAGGTCGCCCACCCTGTAATTTATCATGAACTCTTTTTCAGATGGTTTGAAATAAGTGGTGCCTGCATCGAAAGGACTCCATTGTAAATAATTCTTTTGGTTGTCATCTGTATTTCTGAATTCAAACAGCGAACCATATTCGTCGATTACCAAACCCAGGTTAGCCGAATACCAATCCTTCACTTTTTGCGGGTTTTCGCATTTAAAAAATATACCTCCAATGCCTTGTACTTTATAATTCTTTTGATCGCTCATAGTATTTATTGCTATTTTTACTTTTTGTAATGAGTGAAGCAAATCTACATAAAAGCAATAAGAAAGCACGGGTTGAGCCATCAAAATGGGTGAACGAATACGGTGACTTCCTATATATGTATGCTTATGCCCGTGTGCAATCCAAAGAGATTGCTGAAGACCTGGTACAGGAAACCTTCCTGTCGGGCTTAAAAGGATTAAGTTCATTTAGGGGCGAAAGTGCTGAACTCACCTGGCTTACATCAATTTTAAGAAGAAAGGTGATAGACCATTACCGGAAGTCGAGTACAAAAAAGGAAACTCCGGCTTCACATTTTTCTTCACCTTTTCAGAGTGAAAGTGATTATGAAGGACACTGGATCATGGAACGAGCGCCAAAAGACTGGCAGGCGAAATCAGAAAACCCCATGCAGCAGGACGAATTCCAGAAAATAATGGAAATATGCCTTTCCTTGCTGCCCGATAAATGGAAATCGGTTTTTATTCTGAAAGTAATGGAGGAAATGCAAAGCGATGATGTTTGTAAGGAAATAGGATGCACCTCGTCTAATCTGTGGGTCATTTTACACAGAGCCCGCCTGCAATTGAGAGAATGCCTGGAAAATAAGTGGTTGTCATGAGCAAAATGAAAAAGATATTGATGAAAGGAATGAATGACGTCATGCTCAGTT
>PKSW01000240.1 GCA_002869465.1 Marinilabiliales bacterium | reverse complement strand
TTCGAAGCCGGGCAGCACATCCTTTTGGGTGATGCCAACAGTTTGGATAAACGCGAATATTCCATATATAGCGGAACCAAAGATAAAAACCTGGAAGTGCTGATCAAGGAAATTGAAGATGGGTTGGTTTCCAAACAATTGAAACGGATTGAGCAAGGCCGGCCCGTTGAAATTGAAGGACCGGTCGGTTTCTTTTCAATTGAAAAGCAGGATATTGAAGCCAAAAAGAAATTCCTGTTCGTGGCCAGTGGCACAGGCATTGCCCCTTTTCATAGCATGGTAAAAAGCATTCCGGGTTTGGATTATACCCTGTTACATGGTGTCCGACACACACACGAAGCATACGAAATGGACACTTATCAGCGCGACCGCTATATTTTATGTACAACGGCAGATGATGATGGCGACTTTAAAGGCAGGGTAACTGACTATATCAAACAACATGAATTTGATGCAGATACCATATGCTTTTTCTGTGGCAATTTCAACATGATCAAAGATGCGATGGCATTGATGGAGAAAAAAGGGATTCCTCCGGCACAGTTACACGCTGAAGTTTATTTTTAAGTGAGGAAAACGAAATGCAATTAAAATATAATATCGTCCAGTTAGGATGCCAGATGAACATCTCTGACGGGGAGCGTGTTCAAAAGGTACTTGATGAGTTGGGATTTGTTTATACAGAAAATGAAGAGGAAGCTCATCTCCTAGGGGTGATCGCTTGTTCGGTCAGGCAAAAAGGCATTGACAAGGTGTACAACAAAGTAGCCAAATGGAATAAATGGAAGAACAGGAAAAGCCTGATCACCTTTGTTTCAGGTTGCGTGCTGCCGGCAGACAGGGAACGTTTTTTAAAACTGTTCGATATGGTATTTCCGATGAGTGAATTGCCTGAATTCCCTGAGATGATCCGTCAATATGGGATTGTTACACCCGCAGGCATTCAATCTCTTGATGCTGGTTTACAGGATATTAAACTAACAGAAGAAAACACCATCAACCCTGCCGATTTCAAATTGGTTCCCATAGAGGTCGCCGATAAACCGGCTGCCATACCATCTGTTACCGAATCGAATAAAACCATCGGCGAATTCTGGCATATTCAACCCAAATACGGTTCCGGCTTTGAAGCCTATATTCCTATCCAGAACGGTTGTAACAAATTCTGCACCTTTTGTGCAGTTCCATACACCCGCGGCAGGGAGGTTTCACGCCCATCATCTGAAATACTCGACGAACTCAAACAATTGGTTAGCCAGGGGTTCAAGTCCATCACCCTGTTGGGACAAAATGTAAATTCATACGGTCTTGATAAAAAAGGTGAAGAACTGTCATTTGCTAAATTGTTAAAAGAAATTGGCGAATTTGGCAAACAATCTGAACGTAACTTCTGGGTGTATTTTACTTCGCCACATCCGCGTGATATGGGTGATGATGTGCTGGAAGTGATCGCTAATTACGACTGCCTTGCCAAGCAGATTCATATTCCAGTCCAGTCGGGTGACGATAATGTGCTGGTACGCATGAACAGGAAACACTCGGTTGAAAAATACCGGAGTATCATCCATAGCATCAAACGTTTATTGCCGGAAGCAACCATTTTTACTGATATCATTGTGGGGTTCACAGGCGAAACGGACGAGGAATTTGAAAACACCCGTAAGATCATGGAGGAGTTCAAGTACAATATGGCCTATATTGCGCAATACTCACCTCGGCCCGGTGCTGCCAGTTCACGCTGGGCTGACGACATTCCAAAAGAAATAAAAAGTCAACGTTATCATGCCCTTACCGGAGAGTTGATGCAACATTCCCTGGCATATAACAAAGCCATGGTTAGCAAAACCTGCAAAGTACTGGTTCGTGGTGAAGACCGCAAAGCAGGCTTTCTTTCTGCATTAACAGAAGGCAAAATCATTGTTCGTTTTGCATCGGAAAATAAAAGCCTGATCGGTCATTTTGTTGAGGTGAAAATTACCTCTGCCGCTCCCTTCTCCACTGAAGGTGAATTGGTGGAGGCATTTTCAGAAATAAATGCATAGAAGAGAATCATCATGAAGAAAGTTGCATTCAAAACACTGGGTTGTCGTCTAAATCTCTACGAAACCGATGCCATTGCCGCCGAATTTTCCAAACAGAATTACCAGGTTGTCGATTTCAATTCGGAAGCAGATGTATTTGTGATCAATACCTGCACGGTGACCAACCAGAGCGACAAGAAATCGCGCCAAGTGATCAACCAAACCCACAAATTGAATAAAGATGCACTCACCATCGTAACTGGTTGCATGGCCACCAACTACAAGGAAAAACTGAATGCCGATGAAAAAGTGGACTATGTGGTGGATAATGAACACAAAACATCTGTTCTTTCTGTTGTGGATGCTCATTTTAACGGAGAAACAGTACATCCCGATCAGTTTGATAAAGACGTGTTCAACTACGCACCTGCAGAAGAAACTTTCCATACAAGGAGTTTTATAAAAATTCAGGATGGTTGTGATAACTTCTGCACTTTTTGTATTGTACCGAAAGTGCGGGGCAGGGCCATCAGCAGACCGGCAAATGACATTTTTGAGAATATCAAAAAGGTGATAGACTTTGGATACAAAGAAATCGTTTTAACCGGTGTGAACCTGGGACGATACCAGTTTGAAAACTACGACTTTGAAAAACTGGTTGAAGCTATCCTCGAAATACCGGGTGATTTCAGGATACGCATCTCTTCCATTGAACCGGATGGCTATTCCGAAAGTTTTTTCAGGCTCTTCCAAAACCCGAAACTCACCCCGCATATGCATATTTGCCTGCAAAGCGGATCAGAAGATATCTTGCTGAAAATGCGGCGGATGCACACCGCGAGGGAATTTGAAGAAATTGCGATGAAACTGGAAACCGACTATCCCCAATTTAACCTGACTACAGATATCATTGTCGGTTTCCCTGGTGAAACTGAAGAGGATTTCAAAAAAACCATTGAGTTGGCAAAAAAAATCGGATTCGGACACATTCATACTTTCAAGTATTCAGTTAGAAAAGGTACCCGAGCAGAAAGGATGCCGGAGCAAATTGATGAGAGAACTAAATCGGAAAGAAGTGAGATCATCCGCAAGTTGGCTAACGATTCTAAAAATAATTACAGGAAAAGTTTTATCGGCAAAACACAACGGGTACTGGTAGAGAAAATAAATAAAAAAGGGTTGGCGACAGGATATGGCGAGCATTACATTCCCGTTATTATTGAAACTGCCGGTTTAAAAAAGAATGAATTTTACAACGTAAAAATTACAGGAATCGAAACGGGAGAAGAACCCGTTTTAAGAGCCAAACTGCTTAAATCCTCAGAATAATTACAGTAAATATTCTGGGAGGATTTTTTTTATATTGAAAATAGTTTTACTTTTGCAGCCCCAAAATAAAAAATCTTAACAACTAAAATAATTATGGCTAATCATCAATCAGCACTTAAAAGGATCAGACAAAATGAGTCGAGAAGGTTACATAACCGCTATTTCGCAAAGACTATGCGTAATTCAGTTAGAAAATTCAGAGACCTATCTGATAAAAAAGAAGCAGAAGAATTATTACCCAAGTTATATGCAATGATCGATAAAATGGCAAAAAAGAACCTGATCCATAAGAATAAGGCAGGTAACCTGAAATCGAGTATTACGAAATATGCCAATTCATTGTCATAAGGTTTAAAAAAGAAATTATTGGAAACCCGGATGTGAAAACGTCCGGGTTTTTGTTTTTTAATATCTTTATCAGCCCAGAATCAATCATTATGAGCGAACCGAATAAACTATCCATAAAACATTGGTCGGAAGACGATCAGCCCCGTGAGAAATTACTTTATAAAGGCAAGGGCAACCTGACCAAGGCCGAACTGATCGCCATACTCATTGGATCGGGAAATAATGAAGAATCGGCCGTTTCACTTTCCCAAAAAATACTGAGCTCCGTTAAAAACAATCTGGCTGAACTATCCCTGCTGAGTGTGAACGACCTTACTAAATTTAAAGGTATAGGTACTGCCAAAGCTGTAAGTATCGTAGCGGCCCTCGAACTGGGTAAAAGAAGGC